>JBBSDD010000328.1:0-4087 GCA_038249755.1 Flavobacteriales bacterium
CTCAGAAGCAGAATAAATCCAAAGACCAGAGAGGCGATTAGAAAATATTTCATCCGGAAGCTTTCCATGTATCTTTTCACTGACAACAAAAATCCGGTAATCGCGCAAAAAGAATAAACGTGAGAAAAAGAAGGGGCCTGAACGGTATAAAAAAAAGCGTTAGACCCAAGAGCGACGGTCAGTAACGCGACGGAAATTGTCCATTTGGAATTCGTAAATCGACTCATTAAAAGTCCCATTAAATACAAACCCAGCAAAAAAAAAGATGTAGCCGCAAGCAAAACTGCATTTTGAAACCCAGGTTCAAAGCCTGTATAGACCTCGCCGATTATTTCGTAATACAGACACGCAACTCCAAAAAATGGAAGGATCGCTATCGCTGTACCTGCGCTATATCGCGATAAGGGACCGTGTCTGGTATTGATAATATGTCGATCTTCGGCAGGTTCTTTTCCAAACTCACCGGTGATAAAAATGGATGGCAAGTACATGTAATATCCTACACCATCGCTTGCAATGGAATTGAAAGCCGAATGATTATCTGAGATTTTCCATGAAAAAAAAGCAATGATTAGTAGATAAACGAGGCATATAATTGCAATGGTTCGTTTGATAAAATACCTATTGGATTCAATGCCCGATTGTAACTGCATATCCTAATTTCTGGTTCTAAACAAAAAGATGATGTCTTTCATTTAATGGCATCCAATATATAAAATCCCTGATATAGTTTTGCAGAATCAATTATAATCGGGATTAAATGACACTTTCTTCTAAAAACTTTTTATACCGATTGATTATCACCATATTTGAAGTTTAAAAAACTGAAGATATTATGTATGTGTAAAGACAATATAGCCTTTGGCTGACGGTGAGATGGTCTCGAAAAGACTTGTATTACGCCTTGCTCTGTTCCTTGCTTGTGGTGGTTCTTTACGAAAGCACGTCCCTCCCACTTACCCTTCCCTGGGAACCGATCAGCGTGATAGGTATTGCAGTCGCAATTTATCTGGGCTTTAAAAACAAAGTGGATACGCTATAGGAATCCAAATATATACCCATCAAATTCAGTCAGGCTGTTGCATGTATTTTGGATGTGACGGCATACCGAACATGCACGGGAATTTGAAAAGACAGATATTTCATGCCCACCGATATCCTTTCGCCGACAGGCTGGTGAAAAAGTTGATCACTGCGTTGCACAAAAGACATTCTGTCAATACCGACTCCGGTTTCCCACCCCCATTTGCCAAAATTTTTTGATATCCCCAGATGGATTCCGAGTGTATTTGAGGGTGCATAATTAAAAGCTGAATTGTGCTGATTTTCCTAGACCATCCAGGATGCACTCACCCGGGCAGACTGGCGACATCATTAAGGAGATTTTGTCCATGCACACCTACAGTCAAAAAGGAAAGAAATAAAAACAGACCACAGCTTTTACAACTTCGAAACCAAAAACAATTGATCATAATTCTTAGAATATACTTTACCGTGCATTGAAAGGGATACCCGATGAAACTGATTTCAATTATACTCATTTTTTTCGCTTCAGGTACTACTTTTCCACTTGTAAATCATGCCCTCTCAACATTCCGTAAATCCTCCATAATCGGCAATTTGCGATTAATTTCTAACTTAAATTTAATCACATGTTGTGCGTCCGCGCTTTCCGGTGGCGATAGACTGAACCTGTTTCAAATCCTATGCGTGCTGCTGTTATCAATATTACTGCTCCTGCTGCACTCAGCGGAAACAAACCAATAGCGATCATACCTGCACTTGAAACGCCTAAGACGGTGAGCACCTGATAAAACATTTCACTCTGTAGAAATTCGTATTTTTTCTCAACAGCAATTTTATTGATATCCATAATGATTGCAGCGGCAATTATCCCCGAAGTGATTGTAATAGGAATGATGTGATAAAATAATGGGGCGAAAATATCTTTTTCTACAATGCCTTTTACATCATGAGCCTGATCCATTGTCTGCCAACATAGATAAGCCTGAGGATAGAATATACAGATAATCGTAAGAATGCCAAAAAGTGTTCCAGCAGAGCTTAGAACCGTTCTTTCTCTAATGAATTCATACACGGCATATACCAGACCCAGCAAGACAAATTCAGCGAGGAGATATACCAAAACCAAAAATACAGATGGCCCGCTGTCGAAAAACAGTATAAATTGAATGGAATAGATTGCGATAATTATTTTATTCTTCATTTATGGCGCGAATATGCAAAGCTTTCGTAAATGTGCTAAAAATGATAACTATCCCCTCTTTTATTTTTTTTGAGATTCCTTTTCCACCATGATCTTATTCGCAACCTCCTCAGCAATTTTTCCAGCCAGGTACTGATATCGCGAAATCTGAATTTCCCGATCATCTTTCCTCAATAGTTAATCACAAATTTTCAATCCACAAAAGTTTCGTGTATGACGTGTTTACAGTTTTGCGATTCCTCCGTGCTAAGTGAACTAAGATTTTCAACCCACCCGACTATAAATCCTCTGGTTCTATCACCCGAATCACTCCATTGCGGCTTACAACCGCGCGCTGTCCCAACTGTTTTTTACGCTTTATTAGCATTTCACCGGATAACTTCATTGCTTCAATGAGCCTGGCGTGCCACATTTCAATTTCTTTTTCAGTCATAGTCGTTTGTATTTCACATTCCAAATCTAATGAAAATGCCCAGTGAATCCATTTTTTCACGCCACCTCCCGATACCTCCAATACCCTCAACCGTTCCATATTCTTCATTTCGAAAATTTTTCAATCGAAAGTTTTGGATACCGCGCTGATGAGGAGGCAAACTACTTTTCCTTGCCTGCCAACCTTTTCTATGGCGAAGCAATATTGCCAAAGCACAGGTATGTAGGGGTGTACGCAGTGTCAATAAATCTCCCTTAGCAACCCAAAAAAACTTCGCTCATGATTGCATAAGCGCAGGTTAAAAAGTAGGTAAGTAATCAAGAATAGAGTATTCCAAAGAAAGTGAGAGTGGATCTTTACAGAAAACACTGACAAGGATATAAGAATAGAAATAAATGACGTTTGAAGTCCAAAAACTCTTTATAGTTCAGGTTATGATGACGCGGGAAGTAAATTACCTCGTACAAACCCGAGAACCTGCTCATCATTTCATTACCATATCAAAATTTCCACTGTGTCCTTATCTTATACGGTTCGTTTCATGCTTTTTGTGACGAAGTATACTTCAACACCAAGACTATGATAATCGAAAACAACAGTGACCTGGAAATCAATTGCCAATTCAATTGAACATGCTGTGCATTATTTATAAAAGTATCCCACATGAACGAAATACCAATCATTAATGCCGTAATCAGGAATATCCTTCTAATAATTTTTTTCATGATCAAATTAATTGAAAGTAGCTTCCCAAGCACTACCTATTCCTCCACCCACAACACATCCGACACCTGCTCCGACAAATCCGCCCCAAATCCCGCCCAGAGCTCCCTGAATAGCTCCTTCGCCATCGGCGTTCATGATACGTCGCTGCCTCGGAGTTAAAGGATCCACCTTGGCATATTTACTTTCTTCCCAATAAAAAACTGATTTTTCCACAAAATCAAGAACAGTGTGCGCATCAGGGTTAGCATAAATAAAAACAGACTTCAAGTTTTTAATCTTTGATACAAAAAGTGATTGATCAAGATCAGACATATTAATTTAAATCATTAAAAACAAAATTATATTTCTCAGGTACAACTAAATTCCGTCAATTCAAGTAAATTTCGCTTGTTGAAATTTAAATTATGTCGCTGTGATCAAATCAAATATCAAAAAACTCCAAGCGTTCCAAAAAGTAAAGAGCGTCATCAACCTCTCGATTTGAAGTATAATGAAATTTAATGTGATCTATTGTCTCTAATTGACTCAGCCAAAATGATGATAAAACATAATAATGATTTGCTGGTAATATATATTCCTTTGTCTTTTCGGTATCGAGATCATATTGAACGATTGAGACAGCCCTTTGATGCCTGGGCTGTGGTGTCAAAAGACTGACATTATAACCAACAGGAATCCGATGATAATAGATACGATAGATC
>JBBSDD010000329.1:0-4087 GCA_038249755.1 Flavobacteriales bacterium
AAATCTCCTCCGGTAACTTCTATTTCCGTGAATAAAGTGGCATCACCGGTGATGGGGTCAACAACATAGACAGCATTGTCATTTGCAGAGGCCACATATAGATCACCATTTGATGGATCCACTGCGATGCTCGGTGTGTTTTCAACACGCACTCCATCGTAAAAAATTTCAGCGGCGTCAGAAACCAAATTTAGGCTAGGATCATAAATGGATACTTTACCTGTTGTGGAAACTACGTAGACCAAACCTTCAGGCGAAAGACCGATGTGGGCAGCAGTTCCAACAGCCAATTCGGGAATTAGAGTAGCAGCATTTCCATTGATTTCAACACTGTAAAGCGTCGTTTGTGTGAAATCTGTCGGAATATTGATGTAGTAAAGTCTGAAGTCATTACATGCTTCCTGACTAAAAAGTGAAGCTGAGCTAAATGATCCTAAAAGTAGGGCCGCCAGCGTGATGCGTAAATTTGTTTTCATAGTCTTCTATACAATTAGATTAAATGCCTCGCAAAGGTGATGTGGTTTTTTCAAAAATCCAAGTTAATCGTCAAATAGTTATCGTTTGTCGAATTTATGTAACCTTCGGAGATGACTTTTAAGTAGTCATCCTGCTAAATCTTTCGAGAGTAGTCACATTCATTCAAGGATGAACCTCTTTATTAAATTCTCATATCCCTCCCTACAAAAGTTTTGATAACTCAAATCGGAACTTAAAATCCCAGAAGATAGTGAAGAAACATCAAGAGATATAGTAATTCACAAGCTGAATACACCATATTTTATCACCTTCCAGATGACCATTATGTCAGATCATATGAGCTTGAAACTTGAACGCCCTGAGAAATATTTTTCAATAGAATTCGTCGTATATTTCAGAAAGTTCGTTAACAAGTTACAGGACCAAGACCCAGACATGTGGCCAAACCGAGCCGATGGCACGGGGCGCGCGTAGGATCGAAAATTAAGGGATCGACATAGGCAAATAACTATTTTGGAGACAAGTCCCTAGACCAAGCCGCAGGTATAGACTAAGGCATGGTGTAGCGCAGACAAAGGAATTTATTGTAGAAAATTAAAGTAGCCAATTAAAGAAAATATCACATTCTTCTACACAGTTAATTAAGACAAGGGAAGTTTCAAGATTAAATTATTTACCGGTTGTCTATGACTTCCACGCCCGGATACTTCGCTTTTGAGAAAGTAAAATCAGCCGTGGTATAGGTTTTATCGGTTACAAATGTTTTTACATCATATGTGTAATTATCGCCCTGTTTGCCCAGAATAACTATCCTTGACAGTTCCATTTTTGATTTGTCTATATAGAGCTGAACAGTGTGGTATGCCTTTTCTGCGGGTTTCACTGGATTTAGTTTGATCAGATGCATCGCTTTCCCTGCCTCTGTGACTTCCTTTTCATAATAATGTTTGAATCCGGTTTCCCAAACTGTATATATTTCTGATGGATTTAAAGCGTCTTCCCCTGCATTTGCATGATCGACAAGAACCTCATTTGTATCTTCACCATACGTCCAGCGCGTTGTACCGTCTGAATATATGTGGTTGTCTCCTAATTTGATGTAGTACATTTTACCATCCATTTTCAAAGTGCCCTCCTGACTTTGCGATACGTCCGCCGCTTTGTCTTCCAGGGTAAAAACGAAATTGCTTGTGATAGAAGCGTATTTTCTCGTCTTGCTGCTTAGCTCATCAAGTATGGCTTTCGCCTTGGCATCCTGACCGGAAATGTTGCCGGCAATCCCAAATAAAAGAACGCAAATAACGGCGGTGAACTTTTTCATATAATTAATTTTCAATTTTTTCAGATTCAGCCTTCAATAACTGTTCCAAAGAGTATTCATCTGGTATTAAGACTTGCCGGGCTTTGCTTCCTTCAAATGGTCCGACGATGCCAGCGGCTTCGAGTTGATCTACTATTCGACCGGCCCTGTTGTATCCGAGTTTGAGTTTTCGTTGTATTAAGGATGTTGACCCTTGTTGATTCATAACGATAACACGCGCGGCATCTTCAAACATTGGATCCCGATCTGCAATATCCAATTCTCCCACACCACCACCGTCTTCACCTTCAAATTCAGGTAATTCAAAAGCGGAAGGGTACCCGCGCTGGTTGCCAATAAATTCAGTGATTTCGTCTACTTCGGGTGTGTCTACAAAACCACATTGCAGCCTGATCAGGTCATTGCCGGTAGACAACAACATATCTCCCCTTCCAATCAGTTGGTCTGCTCCACCCGCATCCAAAATGGTACGCGAATCTATCTTAGACGAAACCCGGAAGGCAATTCGTGCAGGAAAATTTGCTTTTATGACACCAGTAATAATATTCACCGAAGGTCGCTGAGTCGCAATAATCAAGTGAATACCGATGGCTCTTGCCAATTGAGCGAGCCTCGCTATGGGCGTTTCTACCTCTTTACCAGCTGTCATAATCAGATCGGCAAATTCGTCAACCACCAAAACGATGTATGGGAGGTATTTGTGGCCCTTTTCAGGATTTAATCGCCGTTTGACGAATTTGGCATTGTATTCTTTGATATTTCGAACGCCCGCGTTCTTCAACATTTCATATCTGTCGTCCATTTCCACACAAAGAGAATTCAAAGTCTTCACGACTTTGCTTGTATCGGTGATTATGGCTTCCTCTTCGCCGGGCAGTTTTGCCAGGTAATGCCTTTCAATCTTATTGAAAAGGGTGAGCTCTACTTTTTTGGGGTCCACCAGAACAAATTTGATCTGAGAAGGATGTTTTTTGTAGAGCAAAGAAACGAGGATGGCATTCAAACCAACGGATTTCCCCTGTCCTGTCGCACCAGCCATCAACAAGTGCGGCATTTTGGCCAGATCCGTTACGAAAGTTTCATTTGAGATGGTTTTACCCAACGCAATGGGGAGATCGTAGGTAGAGTTTTGAAATTTTTCTGAAGCTATTAGCGTGCGCATCGAAACCGTATCTGGATTGCTGTTTGGCACCTCAATTCCGATCGTTCCCTTTCCGGGAATGGGCGCGATAATCCGGATACCCAAAGCCGCCAGACTCAAAGCAATATCGTCTTCCAAATTTTTGATCTTGCTGATCCGAACACCTGGTTCCGGAATGATTTCATAGAGTGTTACGGTAGGTCCAATCGTTGCCTTAATCTTTTCAATACCGATTTTGTAATGAGATAGGGTGGTAACGATTTTATTTTTATTCTCTTCCAATTCTTCTTTACTCACCGTGATTTTACCACCACCATATTCATTCAACAGATCGATTCTGGGCATTTGGAACTGCGCCAGATCAAGCGTGGGATCGTATTCTCCAAAATCTGCCACTTTTTGATCCAGTTCTTCTTCCGAAAGTTCTTTCTCGCTTTTCGGCCTATCTATTTGAAAAGCGGCTTTTTCGGTTACAATATGCTCTTCGATTTCTGAATTTTGAAAAGATGATTTTTCCTGTGTTGCCTCAACTTGGGTATCCTCAATCTCCAATTCGAACTTCGATTCCTTTTTCAGGAATGGCTCAATATCGTCCATCAATTCATCAAATGTATCTTCCATTGCAAGATCTGCGGCGGAAGTGGTGAATTGGTCTTTTTCACCAATGGTGTCGTGGAATGGTTCATCTGAATCCTCATCCAAATCCTCAAGGCTCTCCTGCATGCGTCTGCTTTCTGCACGGACGGCCCGACTTTCGTTCATTTGCATGAATTGTGCCTGACCACTTTCAAAAAGTGTTCTGACCCACGAAAATGAGGGATTGAATACGATGATGACATACCCCAGAGCCACAAAACAAACCAGCAAGCCAGTTCCCACGATCCCTACCACACCATAAAGCGTGTGGTTTAGAAAATATCCAAATGATCCACCGGCAACATGCCAGTCTGTAGCGCTGAAAACGAATGCCAGAAATGGAGAAAATACCAGCATGGCCGATGCACATATAAGCAGCGTGCGGCCCAAAGGATAGATGTCCTTCTGGAAAAGTATTCTGAATCCAATAACAAACAACATGGGAATGAACAAAAAGCTCATGATCCCAAACCAATTGTGGATGAAAATATGGCCGGCCATTGCACCCAAAG
>JBBSDD010000330.1:0-4050 GCA_038249755.1 Flavobacteriales bacterium
AATAGACAATAAGTTCCAACCTGAGCAAAACTGCTCATTATTCTATCGTGGATTCCTAAAAAAAAAGAGCCTTTCGGCCCTAATTTCATTTTATCTTGTAAAAAGCAGCTCCCGAAGTTTGGGCATTGACCACAGCTCATCATCCACAAGCAATTCCAGTTTATCAGCCTGATAGCGAATTTCGCTCATGAACGGTTTTACAATATCACAATAAGCGATGGCCGCCTCGAGTGCATCCGAAATTGTATTGGCTTTTTTGCGTTCTTCCGTCATTTCATCCACTTTGGTTTTGATGGCTTCCACCCGTTCAGAGATTTCCTCCACAATGGCAATCTGGGTGCGGCTGGCCTTGGTGGCGGAAGCTTTGGGCAAAATTTCCTGCATTCCGCGCACGTTTTGAATGAGCAAGTTCTGGTAGCGCAATGCTGGCGGAATAATGTGGTTGATCGCTATATCACCACAAATCCGTGATTCTATTTGAATCTGCATTTTGTACTTTTCGAGTTCTATTTCCACCCGGGCTTCTAGCTCCCGCTCCGTAAGCACGTTTAATTTGGAATACAGATCAATGATCTTTTTGTCGCGAAGCAAGGCGATGGCTCGCGGTGCATCTTTCACATTTGAAAGTCCCCGTTTTTTGGCTTCCACGGCCCAAGCTTCACCATATCCGTTGCCTTCAAAACGAATATTCTTTGAGGATTTGATCAGTTTTTGCAATTCCTTTAAAATAGCTTCATCCCGTTTCTCTCCTTTCGCAATTTCTTTGTCTACCGCTGTCGCAAAAAGATTCAGCTGGTTTGCAACGATCGTATTCAGGGCAGCCATGGGTACCGCACAATTGGCCGAAGAGCCAACCGCCCGGAATTCAAATTTATTTCCTGTAAAGGCAAATGGACTGGTGCGGTTTCTATCGGTATTGTCAAGTAAAATTTCGGGAATCTTCCCAATATTCAACTTGAGCTGGGTTTTGGCTTCGGGGGTCATTTTTCCAGCCGTGATACTTTTCTCCAGATCGTCGAGCAGTTTTGACAATTGCGAACCGATGAAAACCGAGATGATGGCTGGTGGAGCTTCGTTGGCACCCAACCTGTGGTCATTGCCCGCTCCTGCGATACTGGCGCGGAGCATGTCGGCATTGTCGTGGATGGCTTTGATGGTATTGATGAAAAAAGTCAGAAACTGAAGATTCGATTTTGGATTTTTTCCAGGTGAGAGCAGATTCACTCCGGTGTCCGTGGCGAGTGACCAATTGTTGTGTTTTCCGCTTCCGTTCAATCCGGCAAATGGTTTTTCGTGGAGGAGTACGCGGAAATTGTGCTTTCGCGCAATTTTTTCCATCACATCCATAAAAAGCAGGTTGTGATCATTTGCGAGATTCGCCTCTTCAAACATGGGTGCCGCTTCAAATTGATTTGGCGCCACCTCGTTGTGCCGCGTTGTAACAGGAATTCCGAGGTGATGAGATTCCATTTCGAAATCGCGCATAAACGCGTGAACCCTTTCGGGAATGGTTCCGAAATAGTGGTCATCAAGTTGTTGACCTTTGGCCGGGTTGTGACCGAAGAGTACCCTGCCGGTGAGCTGAAGGTCGGGGCGGGCATTGTAAAGTGCCGAATCGATCAAAAAGTACTCCTGTTCCCATCCAAGCGTGGCGTGTACTTTGCGCACATTTTTGTCAAAATACTGACACACTTTGACGGAAGCATGATCAACTGCATTCAAGGCCTTGAGCAACGGCATTTTATTGTCGAGTGCTTCTCCGGTATAGGCGATAAAAATTGTGGGAATGCACAAAGTGCGTCCGATGACAAAGGCTGGTGAAGATGGATCCCATGCGGTATAACCACGGGCTTCAAATGTATTGCGGATACCCCCACTTGGAAAGGACGAAGCATCCGGCTCCTGCTGCACGAGATTGGCACCGGCAAACTTCTCAATAGACCTCCCGCTCGATGCGGGAGAAAAAAACGAATCGTGTTTTTCGGCCGTCGCTCCTGTGAGAGGCTGAAACCAGTGCGTGTAATGCGTGGCACCCATTTGTGTGGCCCAATCTTTCATGGAGGAGGCCACCTGATCTGCCACATTACGGGGAATGCGGGTTCCGTGATTCATTGCTTCCTGAACGCTGGTGAGCGCCTCGTCAGAAAGATATTCCCGCATTTTCTCCTGGTCGAAAACTCTTTTAGAAAAATAGTCGGAAATTTTTTGGGGAGTTTCGTTGGAAACTAATGGTTTCCTGCCGAGTACATCCTCGAGAACCTTGAATCGGAATGATGCCATTAAAGATATTGGGTTTTGTGAGCCGCAAAATTAATCCTTCTTCTGCGATAAGTAAACAATTGGGCATCATTTTATGAACACCCCCTAATTTTTTAGGGGGTCAATGAAAGGGAATTAGTCTTTTTAGAAACGTACCCCTCTAAATTCAGGGGGTCGTTAGCAATATTGCAATAAACGCAACGTATGAGCTCACAAGAACAACTCCGCTCAACCTATTTATTCGAAGCCTCCAAACTGCCAATGGCAGAATGGCAAATGAAGTTCCCAACATCCAAAAAATATCACTGCTCATGATGGCTGCATCGACATCTATGGTCTGAATTGCGGCGGTGATCCCTAAAATGAATAGCAGGTTGAAAAGGTTTGATCCGATGATATTACCAAGTGATATATCCTGCTCTTTTTTAAATGCAGCTATCACAGACGCGGCCAATTCCGGCACACTCGTTCCGAATGCAACGAGTGTAATAGCGATTATCCGGTCCGACATACCGAAAGAGCGCGCAACATTTTCGGCACCTGAAAGAAACCATTGGGCTCCAAAAACGAGCGCAACACATCCCAACACCACAAAAAGAATAAGCATCCATACGGCTTGAGATTTGGCATTGATCGGTACATCTGGCGGCAAAGCCGTCAATTTCTTCCTATTTGACCGCAAAAAACTAAATACGATAAATCCGATTAACGCAAGGATCATGATAATTCCCTCGATTTGGGAAATTTCATAATTCAATGCGAAGAGATAAACGAGTATACTGGCCAGCATCATCGCCACCCAATCTATGCGCAAAGAGTCCCGCTTCACAGTCATCGGGAAAATGATCACGGTGAGCCCCAGAATGAGTGCCAAATTTGCAATATTTGAACCCACAACGTTTCCGATGGCAATGTCAGATTTTCCCGCAAGGGCTGCCTGTACACTCACGACAAGCTCGGGGGCAGAAGTGCCGAATGCGACCACCGTCATACCAACGAGCATGGGCGGCATATCGAATTTGAGAGCGATTCCTGACGCACCTTTTACCAGAAAATCACCCCCAAAAAGCAGGAGTAAAATACCTGCTATTAACAGAAGTACTGTGATCATCAGGTTTTCTTACCGGTCTTTGGTTCTTCCACGACATCTTTTAGCTGATCTTTCACGTCTTTCACAGAACTCTGGATGTCCTTTTGGATTTCGCCGGTCGCATCTTTGACCTGTCTGATGGTTCGCCCGAATGTTCTGGCGATCTCCGGAATTTTATCTGCGCCGAAAAAAATCAAAATGAAAAGGACAATGATAAAAATCTCGCCTCCACTAATATTAAAAAAAAGAAATGTCAACTCAATTGAATTTTGCACAAAGTTAGAAAGCCTTTCCGAAGAATCGGAAAGGCTTTGCAATATCTCATAATAAAGAAAGGCGTTTAGTCATCCTTACCTGGACCTTCTTCGAGCGAAGCACCCGTGCGATCTGAAAAATCTACGACAAGAGGCGCTGCAATAAAAAGTGAAGAATATGTTCCTACAAGAACACCTAACATCAGGGCGAATACGAAACCACGAACCGAGTCACCACCAAATATGAAAATAATAAGCAAAACAACGAAAGTGGTCATGGACGTATTAATCGTTCTGGAAAGCGTACTGTTTAGTGCTTTATTAATTACCGAAGCAATACGTTCCTTGCGGTGATCGGCAAGATACTCACGGATTTTGTCAAATACGATTACCGTATCATTTATGGAGTAGCCCACCACCGTTAAGATAGCAGCGATGAAAGCCTGA
>JBBSDD010000331.1:0-4046 GCA_038249755.1 Flavobacteriales bacterium
TCATTCGGAAACACTTCAAAGATTCTTTTGTCATCAGCAAACCCAAGGACATTGTGAGCGGTGACTTCCTCTGGCTCTATGAGCTGGAGCCAAAAAACGAATATCTACTGGCCCTGGCCGACTGCACAGGTCATGGTGTACCCGGAGCCATGATGTCCATCGTCGGCCATAGCCTGCTAAATGAGATCGTGGAGACCCACGGCATTCGCGATCCTGCTGCCATACTCCAGCAATTGAATGTGGAAGTAATACGATCGCTAAAGCAAAAAACCCATGAAGATACCCACGATGGGATGGACGTCGGCATCATTCATATCAATGTGAAAACATTGAATATAACGTTTGCAGGAGCTTATCAAAGCCTCTACTGGATGAATGGAAAATTGAATGTAATAAAAGGAGACCGGCAACCCATCGGTGGGCTGCACCACGATGGTGAACGTACCTTTCAAAACCAATATGTGAAAATTCATAAAGGTGACTGCGTTTACCTCGCCAGTGATGGATTTGCAGACCAGTTTGGCGGTCCAAAAAACAAAAAATTTCTCTCACAACGTCTTGTAAGTTTGCTGGAAACCAACCACAAATACAGCATGCAGGCGCAGTCTCATCTCTATAACCAGACCTTTGAAGAATGGCGTGGAGATGCAGAACAAATTGATGATGTCTCCGTGCTTGGAATAAAATTTTGAGCAAAATCAGGATAACTTTTCTCCAGTTTGTGATATTTTCTTAAATTCCCTCTCCCAATCAGGAATACTGACCACCTTTGCAATCCACAATCGCAGAGGTTAAACGCAAACAAGAATGACTATGAAGGCGGAAATTATTTCATCCATGCATAAACTGCTTGAAGCAGAAGATGCACTCACTGTTCAAAAGCAGTTCAAGCAATTAACTACTCAATTTCGTGCCATTCTGGAAGAGGAAAAAGCAAAAACGCCACCTGCCGATGACAGCGAAAAAAATTCCTCTACGATCAATTCGGATAGTCCCGGTGAGAAGGTTTCTTCCGAAAAGAAGGAAATTGCCACATCCCCAGTTGCAGCGCCAGATCAACGCGTCGAATCCACAAAAAGAGAAGAAAAAAACGAGCCGAAAGAGGAAGAAAGTTCAGTTGATTTGTCATCTGATGATGCCGCGCCGGTTACCTCTGCTCCTTCTATAGATAGCCCGGCAGAGGAGACATCAACAGAAACAGTAATCGAATCTGATTCTTCTACGGAAGCCGCCTTACTTGCTGAATCTTCGAAAGCAAACACGGTTGAGGCGGACCATCAAATCGATCTGGCAATTGATCCGACTGCGGAAAAATCTCAAACAAGTCCTGCTCCTCCAACCGGGGAAAGCCTAGAGGAGAAGGCCATGTCAGAATCTACTTCTGAACATATTACACCGGAAAATGCCGGAGTGAGCGAAAAATCTGTGGAAGTTTCAAATGACTTTATTGTTGAAACAACTTCGGATGACCAAGGAAAAAATGACAACGATCTGAAGGCGCAATTTGATTCTTTGAGCGCTGAATTCAGAAAAAAAATTGGTGCAGCCCGCGAAGTAAAATTAAAACTTGAAAGCGAAAAAGTTGCCAAGGCACGTCAACTGTTGGAAGAGCTTCAGGAATTGGTAGAAAAAGAAGAAAATATCGGCAAGGCTTTTTCCGGATTTAATGCCATACAGGAACACTGGAAAAATTTGCCAAAGGTGAGCAATGACGCTTACCGGGACTTAAATGCAGAATACAATAAAGTTATTGAGCGGTTTTTTTACAATATTAATATTTATAAAGAATTAAAAGAACTCGATCTCAAACACAACCTCGAACAGAAAACACTTGTTCTGGAAGATCAAAAGAAATTGATGGAGGTGGAAGATGTCCGCTTGCTGGAAGTGGAAGTGCGTCTCAACCAGGACCGGTGGAATGCGATCGGCCCGACATTTAAGGAAGAATGGGATAAAATAAAAGACGAATTCTGGTCTGTAACCCGGACCATTTACAAGAAAGTTCAGGATGTTTACAACAAAAAGCGCGAGGAGCAGGAAGAAAATTTCAAAGCAAAGGAAGCCCTCCTGGAATCGGTGACGGGCATACTGGAAGTGGAGCCTCATACTCCTAAAAAATGGCAGGAACTGACAAAAGAAATCATCGCCGTACAGGAAAAATGGAAAACGATTGGTTTTGTTCCGAAAGAAAAGTCAGGCCCGCTTTGGAAAAAATTCCGGAAGAGCTGTGACCTTTTCTTTGATAAAAAAAGAAAATTCTTTGGAGATATTCACAAAGCACACAGCGTAAATAAAGAAGCCAAGGAAAAGCTGGTGAAAGAAGCCGAAGAGCTCAAAGTCAGTCTTGATTGGGCGAAAACCACCTCGCAACTTATTGAGCTACAGAAGACCTGGAAAACCGTCGGGCCTGCGCATCAATCAGATGATCAGGCGCTTTGGCAGCGATTTCGCTCGGCATGCGATCACTTCTTCCAGGCCAAAAACGCCGAACTTGCGGGAGAAGGAAAACGACAGCTGGAAAATCTTGATAACAAGCAAAAACTGATTGAAGAGCTTAAAGCATTTACACCAGCGAAAGACAAAGAAAAAAATCTGGAAGATTTAAAATCATTCAGCGAAAGATGGAGAGCCATTGGCCACGTGCCTTTCAAGGACAAGGACGAAGTGAATAAATCGTACAAAACGGCGATGGATGAAAAGTTTAACGCACTTAAAATCGATCAAAGAAGCCGTCAAATGATGCGTTTCGAAGAAAAGGTGGAGACATTTGCTGAATCGTCGGGTGGTGAGAGGCTGA
Organism: Flavobacteriales bacterium; assembly: GCA_038249755.1. GTDB lineage: Bacteria > Bacteroidota > Bacteroidia > Flavobacteriales_D > Cryomorphaceae > JBBQZU01. Next base: position 2,798 of record JBBSDD010000331.1, read on the forward strand.
TCAAAAAAGAACGTGATTTCATTCGCGGTAAGATTTCCCGCCTGGAGTCGGATATCAAATTGTTTGAAAACAATATGGGATTTTTTGCCAACTCGAAGGGCGCTGAAAAACTAAAAGAAGAAGTGGTTCGAAAAATTGACCTCGCCAAAACGGAGCTGGACGCATTGTATGAGCAACTTCAGATTCTTCAGGAAGTTCAGTAGGATGATTCCTTTACTTTCTTCCGGATTGAAAATTGCGGTGGTCTTAATGGTTGCCGGATGTAGCAATCCTGAACCTGAAAAAGTGCGTCCTCTGATTTATGAGGGGATGCCAAAATCGGAACTCCGGAAAGTCCTTGGGGAACCCCTGAAAATTGATAGTAGCGGGAGCGTTTTTGATGTAAATCGAAACAGCAGAGCCGTATTGGAAAGATGGATTTATGAAAGTCGGACGGTCGTAATCCTAAACGACACGGTGAAAAGCGCCAATAGTGATAAAGGACTTGAACCTAATTGAGGTGTAGTAGATTGATACTGTCCAGGTAGGTATCACTCTCGAAAATGTTGTTGACAGCCCGCAGATATTGCACCTTTCTGTCGAAACGATAGCTCACCTCTACATAAAATCCAAACAAATCGTAAATCATGATTCGGGCTCCTTCCCGGGTCGTGCGCTGGTCGAGGTATCTGCCATATTTGGTAAGAAAAGAAGCCTTTCCGTCAAAACTCAATTGATTATAATCCGTTATAGTCATTTTGTCGATGTTTAGTCAAAGATAGACTATGCATCGACCAATGTCAATATTACATCGACAAAAGATTTTTAGTGGTGTTTTGAATGTTGTGTCAGCAACTTAAAAACCTTGTTCCATGTAATGATTGTAACGCTTCTCATTGAACATAAACAATCTGGGTTTTCGTCCGGGATTGTCAGTGGTTTCGTGTCCTTTAGGCAACAGGATATTCAACTTCGTTACCTTCTTTCGGAAATTTCTCTTATCGAGTTCCTGCCCCAGTATTTGTTCATAAAGCTGTTGTAAATCGGTCATGGTAAACTCTTTTGGCAGCAGCTTGAACCCAATAGGACGGTTGACCAAACGACGACGCAAACGCGCCAATGCCAGTTCGAGTACCTCATTGTGGTCATAGGCCATGTCCGGTATTTCATTTACAGGTACCCATTTGGATTCCCGATCAGTTGGATTCTTTATGATATCGGTCTTCATATTGATGAGACTATAAAATGCGACATCTATTACGCGTCCCAA
>JBBSDD010000332.1:0-4037 GCA_038249755.1 Flavobacteriales bacterium
AACCAAACAATCCGCTTTGCTCTACTTTAGAGATAATATCGCGCACATCTTTTACACCGGAGTTGATCGCGCTGAGTGCATAAAAGGGTCTCTTCAGGGAGGAGGAAATGATTCTCGCCAGTGTGGTCTTTCCGACTCCGGGTGGACCCCAAAAAATAATGGAGGGAATCAATCCTGTTTCAAGGGCATTTCTAAAGATTGCGTCTTTTCCGACAAGGTGTTCCTGACCGATAAAAGTATCCAGATTTTTAGGCCGAAGCCTTTCCGCGAGGGGCGTGGTTTGCATTTGACAAAAATAATCAAGCTTTTTTTGAATACCGTAAATAGATTACGTTCTGAATTGCCAATATTGCACCTGCAAAACATTCATTTCTACGAATTGTAGTTGTATGTAATCTTTAAAACGAAAGTAGATATGTCAAAATTAGAAGTAGGTGATGAAGCACCATTGTTCACCGCAAAAGATCAGTCGGGAAATGAAATTTCTCTGAAAAAACTGAGGGGAAAAAAAGTAATTCTGTACTTTTATCCCAAAGACGATACGCCAGGGTGCACCGCAGAGTCGTGTGATTTTCGCGACAATTATGCCTCCCTTTTGGAAAAAAGATTTGAGGTAGTCGGTGTCAGCGCGGATAGTCAAAAGTCTCATCAAAAATTTATCGAGAAGTTTCAACTGCCTTTTCCCCTCATTTCAGATACGGAGAAGGAAGTGTTGAATCTTTACGGTGTCTGGGGTGAAAAGAAATTTATGGGCCGCACATATGAAGGGATTTTGCGCACTACCTTCGTGATTGATGAAAATGGAATCATACTGGAGCGCATCGACAAAGTGAAAACAAAAGAACCAACCAAACAGGTTTTGGACCTAATCAAATAAACACGAAGACCATGGCAGAAATAAACAAAGAAAAAATGAAAGCCCTGCAGTTGACAATCGACCGCATGGAAAAATCATATGGCAAAGGCGCCGTTATGAAACTCGGAGATGAAGCCATTGAAAAAATTGAAGTAATCAGTTCGGGTTCACTCGGTCTTGACATCGCTTTGGGTATTGGGGGCTATCCACGCGGCCGGGTAGTAGAGATATACGGCCCCGAATCATCCGGAAAAACCACCCTCGCCATTCATGCCATCGCCGAAGTGCAAAAAACGGGTGGAATTGCAGCCATTATTGACGCAGAGCATGCGTTTGACCGCTTCTACGCGGAAAATCTCGGCGTGGACACTGAAAATCTTTTTATCTCTCAACCCGACAATGGCGAGCAAGGCCTCGAGATTGCCGAAAATCTGATCCGTTCCGGCGCCATCGATCTGCTTATTATTGACTCTGTCGCTGCTCTTACTCCCCGGGCTGAAATCGAGGGGGAAATGGGCGATTCGCAGGTAGGTTTGCAGGCCAGACTGATGTCGAAAGCTTTGAGAAAACTCACCGGTGCCATTTCCAAAACAGGTTGTTGTTGCATTTTTATCAATCAGCTCCGCGAAAAAATCGGTGTCATGTTTGGAAATCCTGAAACGACGACCGGTGGGAATGCCCTGAAATTTTATGCTTCGGTGAGAATTGATATCCGTCGCGCCACGCAGATCAAGGATGGTGAAAACATCGTGGGAAACCGCACCAGGGTTAAAGTCGTGAAGAACAAAGTGGCACCACCTTTCGCGAAAGCGGAATTTGACATTATGTATGGAACCGGAATTTCCAAAAGTGGAGAGGTGCTCGACATGGCTGTGGAAATGAATATCGTGAAAAAAAGCGGTTCGTGGTTCAGTTATGGTGATACGAAATTGGGGCAGGGTAGGGATGCCGTGAAACAACTGGTGGAAGACAATCCGGAGATGATGGATGAAATTGAAAAGAAAATCATGGATCAGCTCCAGAAAAAATAAGTTATTTGGTTTGTATGCGAAGCCGGAGGTGAACCCATCTCCGGCTTTGCTGTATTTTTGAAGCTCGTGATGCTTCTAATTGCGATCTTTGCGCTTTAAAATTTTATCTATGATTCAAATATTGCGTCATTTTCTTCCTGTCGTCATTATTCTTGTTGGTGTTTCGTGTGATACCAAGTCTTCTGACGAGCAAAAAACCGATTCGGAGACAAAAATTGTTGACGAGGTGGTGATGCTTTCCGACCAGATTATTGAATCTCCCAACAATACAGATTTGTATGTAAAGCGGGCGATGATCTATTCGGACCGGAAACTTTTTGATCTGGCCAAACGCGATATTGAGCGGGCTTTGACAATAGACAGCACATCATCGAAATTACACACTTCGATGGGGGAGGTATTTTTTCGGGCGAATGAACTTCGCGATTCCCGGCTCGCCTTTGAAAAGGCGTTGGAGTATGACGCCGGGAATACGGAAGCAGCCCTCAAACTCGCTGAAACCAATTTTCTGCTCAGGCGATATCCCGAGGCCATTTCCAGCATCAACATGGCTTTGCGGGTGAATGATCGCCTACCCAAGGGGTATTTTCTGAAAGGATTTATCTATAAAGAAATTGGCGATACCACTTTGTCAAAATCCTCTTTCCAAACTGCCACGGAAGTGAATCCGGAGTATTACGAAGCCTATATGGAACTCGGCAATCTCTTTGCATACGAAAAAAACCCGATCGCTCTGGAATACTTCAATACAGCCATTGGTATTCGTCCCACGAGTGCTGAAGCCCATTACCACAAAGGAATGTATTATCAGTCGGTCGGTGAAACTGATAAAGCTTTGGAAACCTATAGAGAATTGATAAAAGCAGATCCAAAGGGCTTTTTGGGATATTACAATTCCGGCTATTTGTACCTCGTTTCCGATACGGCATTTGAAACTGCATTGGCTTACTTTGACACTGTTTTAACTTTGCAGCCGGGCCATGTCGACGCGATGTACAACAAAGGTCTCTGTTACGAAGAAATGGGAAATTATGCTTCCGCCGAATCAATTTACAGAAGTGTGCTGGAAGCCGATCCGCAATACACGCTTGCTGCCATGGGGCTGGAAAGATTGCTGGATTAGTCCATTTCAGTTTGGACATCCCCTTCATCTTCCTCAGATTTTAAGTCAGGGTCAAACTTCGTGGTGATGGTGTGGCTCGTTTGTCCCTTGGGATCCTTGATGATTGGATAGATGAAGCTTATATTTCTATAAAATTGCAACTCCTTTGCCTCCTTATTTTGGAAGTACAAATGAAAATCAATGGCTAAATCCGTGGATTCACTTGTCATATCTTCACTTCGTAATTCAATTTGCATCTTCCCGTTTTGAAAACCGGGAGCGATTAGTTTGATCGAATCTTCCCGCGAAACCAGAGAAATATTGGAATAACCCGTTGGATCCAGTACATATTTATCACCCAAATCCAATGAAATTTCAATGGCATTGTTTCCAGCACCGATACGAATGCTGTCCCCATCCCGAATCTCCAGAATGGGTGGCTGATAACCCTGTGCCAGGATACCATAATTTACCAGATGGATAGAAGAAGTCATCCCCGATTGAATATCAAGTTTTCGTATAAGGTTGTTTCCAGTATCTGCAATGTAAAGTACACCGTTGAGGTGGGCCACGTCATGCGGTGAATGGAAAAGTGAAATACCCCTCGGCCCATTTAAATATCCATGGGTTGCACTGCCGGCCTTCGTTTCGCTTCGCACTCCGAAAGGAGCTATTTTTCGAATGGTGTGAGAATATGTATCGGCCAGATAAATATCCTGATCTACCATGCACATGCCCCCAGGATGATTTAACCGTATTTCGTTGGCATTTCCATCTGCATAGCCAGCTGTTTCCTTGTTTCCAGCTACCGTTGTCACCTGACCTTTATCCAACTTACGAAGCAGTGATTTTGCGCCTTCTGTAAAAAACAAAACACCACTTTTATCCAGAACCAATCCCATAGGCTGATCCAGTTTGGCTTCCAATGCGGGCCCATCTGAAATTCCTCTTTCACCCGAACCAGCTATCCGCTCCGCTACTGCCGTGCGCACATCACACACCCAAATTTCTGACGTTCCTGCCATGGCGATATACAATTTATTTTTGT
>JBBSDD010000333.1:0-4036 GCA_038249755.1 Flavobacteriales bacterium
AATATATATGACAGATTTCAACAATGGATTTTGGGAACATTCTTATGAAGAAACAAATGTCACCCGCGGGGGTGCTGGTGTCGCGGTAGGGGGCAAATTTCTCTCAAAAAATCACTTTGTGGGCGAAGCTTATTTGGGATTGGGGCGAATTTTTGGATCAAATAATTTCCCGGAAGTGTATCCCAGAGCCGGGATTACTTTTGGAAAACGGTTTTGATCGGGAGTGTCTGTCCATAAAGTCCAATATCATCGTTGCACTTCTTTTGGGAGTCATCCCGCCCCAGCGGGACTCCTTGGTTTCCAAAAGTTCGTGCCCCCATGCTTTTAGCTTGGTCCAGGGACGTGATATTGAACTTTCGACCGAAGGGAGTCCGCACAGGCTGGCTCAGCCACTTGAATTTCTTGACGGACACTCATTATAGCCTCAGGTCGTTAGCCGATCATATACTTTTAAAATATTATGACTGGTGTTGAGGCCTTAACAAATCAAAAACAGTTTTTACCGGATTAAAAGTTTCAATGGGCACTTCCACAAAAATGGTGTTCCAATAATGCATGGAGCCATTCCACAAACCAGGCAATTCTAGGGCTTTGATCTCCCGGCCCTGATAGGTTTTTGATACGACCATCCCGGTTTCCGGATTGCGGAATTCCCGCAGATCAAATGCTTCTCCCTTGTAATTTTTCAAACCAACCACCAGATCTACGGGATTAAAGTGGGAAGCCTGAGCAAGCATTTCCTTTTGCGATTGATCTGCCTGATCAAGCTGGGCTGTTTCCACAATCTGGAGTGATGGCGAATCGCGTTCTTCTTTGACTAGAAATGGACCTCCACCTGGTTCGCCCTCATTTTTCACCATGCCACATACCCGGATGGGACGGTTCATCAGGTCGGTTAGTTCCGAATCTGAGAGTTGGCGCACGCTGCGCAGAAACCATTTTTGAAAAAATTCCTCACAATCATCCCGGTGTACTGAATCGATTTCTGCCTGTTCGAGAAACCGGAATAATTCCGTCTGAACCCCGATGAGCACCCCGGCCAAAACTTCCTTGTATTTTACAGTGATGTCTTTGAGTCTGTCGGGCACCACATTGTCGATGTTTTTCACAAAAACGATATCGGCATCGGTATCGTTCAGGTTTTCGATCAGTGCACCGTGGCCGGAGGGTCTCAGCAAAAAATTGCCACTTTCATCGCGCACCCAGGAATGGTCGTCGGCGTAGAGGGCAGGTGTATCGGTAGATGGTTTTTGAATGCTGGTTACAATATGAAAGTGAATTCCCAGTTTTTTACCCAGACTTGTTTTGAGATCTTTTAAATGCGCCTGCACGGCATCCTGCGTGTTTTCAGGAATGGTAAAATGAATATGGGCTTCACCTTCCGATGAGGCGTAAAGCTTGGCTTCGTAAAAATGTTCTGCAAATGCAGTCCGCACATCACCACCTGGATATTTGTGAAAGGAAATAAGGCCTTTGGGCAATTCGCCATAATTCAGACCGGCGGGTGAAAGCAGTTTGTCAATGATCTTTTGACGGCCGGCAACGTCTGCCAGGTTGTTTTGATCGAGATCTTTCATCAATTCGGCATAGAATGGATATCCTGGCAGATCGTTGAAAAATTTGTCGATGGTGGCATTGGTTTTTCCTGTTTCCAGAAAAGTGAACAAATCCTTAAACATCCGGCTGGCGGCACCGCTTGCTGGTACAAATTTTACGATGCGTTTGGAAGGACCTTCCTCTTGAAAAACAGCCCGAAGTCGCGCGATTTCCGCTTCATCAAATATGTTGATTTCTTTTCCCGGTTGGCAGTTGGCCGTCAGGGAAATAAAGGGATATCCTTCAATGAGGACCTGCCGGTATGATTCGAGTTGATCGGAGGTGATATGCCGTGATTGGAGAAATGCGGTATCCTGGGCGGTAAGAGATGTAGTCATAAGTTGGGGTTGTTTTCAAATGTATCTATAAATGGCGGTTCTCAAAAGGGGACAAAGTACGAAGTACAATGTACTTTGTACAATGTACAATGTACAAAGTACAAAGTACAAAGTACAAAGTGTAAAGTTGTGAGGAACAAAGTTTAAAGTTAAGGAACGAAGTATGAAGCACATAGTACTTTGTACTTAATACTTTATACAATTCCCCCTGATACTTTGTACAATTTCTCCTGAAGCAACTTCAAAAATATTGCAAAAGAGGAGGTCTGGAAATCCGAATTTTGTGTAGACGAAAATTGACAAGGAGTGTTGTTTTAACCGAAAGGTGAACCCGGAGCAATAAAGTTTTGGTAACTTCGCCTAAATTTTGATTGATAATCAAGGAGATATCTTATCCAGGCATTCAAATGAAAAGTAGTTTTATACATCATTCTCGTTGCGTCTGTCTCTTATTCCTGGCAATTGGATCTTTTTTTGGCGCAAGCGCCCAGGATGAAGAGGAAATCCTGTCGCCGGAAGTGCGTCGGGAACTCGACCGCTGGGAGGATAAAATCGTTATTTCGATCACCAACGATATGTGGTTGAACCTGCCCGATGATGTTTCTCTAAGGCCTTTTTCGCCAGGTTTCAAGGCACACTTTTTTTCCGATTATGCCATCAAAGATGGCATTGTCAGTTTTGCCTGGGGTTTGGGTGTGAGCTCCGACAATGTGCACAGCAATGCCGTATTTGTGCAGGAGTCGTTTGAAGATGGGACCACAGGCGATCAGATTCTGGTGCCTTTTCCTGAAGATTATGAATACCAAAAAAACAAACATGTGGCCACTTACCTTGAATTGCCGATTGAATTGCGGGTGATCACAAAAGGCAGGAGCCCATTCAAATTCGCTGCAGGCTTCAGGTTGGGATATCTTCTCGCAGATCACAACAAAATTATTGATACCGAGGGCAAGCGAAAGTTTTATGATTTTGAACACGTCACCAAATTTCGGTATGGCCTTTCTGCCCGGATCGGCATTGGCAAGATTCAACTTACAGGATTTTATTCACTCGTACCCTTTATCGAAGAGGGCAAAGGAAGTGAAGTCATCCCCATTTCACTCGGGCTGTCATTTACGCCCATCAGATAACCACGCCCCAAAGCACACAGAAATACACCGCGCAAAATCCGGTGACGGCGCCTGTATAAACTTCAGCAGGTGTGTGCGCATTCAGGATGAGCCGTGACGACATGGTAATACCTGAAGCTACAATGAGAAGGGATAACAGGAATATATTTCCGAATTGATGTATTTGAAACAGAGCCACCATACAGCCCACCAAGCCAGCCACACCTGCGGAATGCACGCTTATTTTCCACTTGTAGTTGATAATGGTTACCAACAAAAGCGCAAGGATGCAACCGAGGTAAATGGCGTAAAATGAATCGGGAAGTTGCGCTTTTCTCAGAAGGTAATAACCCAGAATAAAGAAAAACATTGTAGATAGAAAAGGAGCCCGGCGTTCCTTTTTTTGGGGCATTTGGAGGGAGCTAACCATGCCCGACCACCGCAACAAGAGCATATTGACACCTGGAAAAATCACGGTGCTGAGCACCACAACAATGAATATGAGGTTCATTTGCTCGGGTTGGATCATCCCCCGGAGATACCAGTCGTACTGCGTAGCGAGATACAGGGAGACCAGGGGCATCAGCAAGGGATGAAAAACAGCCGAAGCGAAGAAAGCGGCTTTCTGCATTCTTACAGTTGTTTGCGTAAGCGCGCTACCGGAATGTTGAGTTGTTCTCTGTATTTGGCCACCGTTCGCCTTGCGATGTTGTATCCTTTTTCTTTGAGAATGAGTGTGAGTTTTTCATCTGTCAGCGGGCGTCGTTTTTCTTCGCCATTGATGGCGTCCTGAAGGATTTTTTTCACTTCCCGGGTCGAAACTTCCTCTCCGCTATCTGTGCTCAAAGATTCGCTAAAAAAGCTTTTCAGCAAAAAAGTACCGTAGGGCGATTGAACATATTTGCTGTTGGCCACCCGCGAAATGGTAGAGATATCCATGTGTACAATTTCGGCGATATCTTTCAGGATCATCGGCCGCAGGTTGGTTTCATC
>JBBSDD010000334.1:0-4034 GCA_038249755.1 Flavobacteriales bacterium
ATTTACAATAAGTAATGCAATCCCATTACTCATTTCTCGAAGTGACCAGGTTTTCAAATATAAATGATGTGCGAAACTTGAGTCACTTAACAAACCGCAGTCCCAACGACAGATCAATTCTGGAGAGGTTGTCATAATCACCCGGATTCAATTTGATGGTTTCCGTTTGGCCGCGATACGAGTAATTAAATTCTTTTAATTTACCAAACACGAAAGAAGCCTGAATGCCAAGCGCCATATTTTTGGCAATCCCGATGTCATAAGCAAAATCCCAACCGATGCCAAATGTATTTCCCTGGATAAGCAATGGATCAATCGCCACTCCCTCATTGCGATAATGAATATAACCTGCCCCGAAATTCATAACAAAACAATTTTGTTTATTGACACTATAGATGCGGGTACTAAAAAATGGACCAACATAATGAATGGCAATTTTGTCGCTTACAGTTCCCGTTTCCGATGTACCATCCGCATAAATCAATGTTAAATCATCTTCGTTGCCATATCGGGATGCCGAATATCTGAGACCGAATCCCAAACCTTCAGTAAAGTAAGAAGCCACATCGGCGCCGTAGTGGTATCCCCTTTTTAATCCATAAATATAATCGACTATTTCGGGAGAAGGATTGTCCGGAACGCGAAAAAATCGGTTGCTCCAGCCCCCATAGACACCGCCCCTGAAACGCGGTAAAATTTGATTGAGCACGGGGTCATCCGCTGGAACTTCCGCGACCCGAAAATAGCCGTATCTGAAGGTTTTCACCAAATGTTTTGGCAGCGATGTTCTTACGAATTCCCTCTCCCGTTTGTATGTGAAAAAAATTTTTGTTGCGTTTTCCTGAGTGATTTTAGCATTGATCGAATCGCCCCGCAGCGTGAGAATCAGATCCTGCGCTGAAACCAATGACCCAAACAACATGAGATTTCCGACAAGGAGCCAACGAATCTTCGCAAATAAATTCATATCAATTCTGGTTTTCGCCTTGAATTCCTGCGTCTTTTGATTTTTCATAGAAACGTCTCATAAACTTATTCTCCGACGCACATAAACGGCCGTCTTCATGCCGTTTATATTTTATTCCGCTTTTTTAGCTGGTTTTTATCAGTCTCGCAATGCTGGTTCCAACTTTTAAAATATAAATGCCGGACTGCAGCTTGGTTAAGTCTATGGTTTTATCGGTTGAGTGAATCACTCCATTCAATTTAAGTTCTCCAATTGTGGAATATATTTGGTAGTCTGCTTGATCAGTCCAATCCAGTTCAATGGTTATTCTATCAACAGCAGGGTTTGGATAAACCAAAAGATGCCCGCCTTTACCTGCGTTTTCCTGAACTGAAAGTGTGCTGCACCCAATGAGGCCACTCATATCATATTTTGAAACAAAATTCCAGATTTCTATTGAGGCATCGATATCCATATTTCCAAAACTTCCTACCCAATCATGGCCGCCTCCAATCACTTTATAATGGGCTACCGACGTGCAATTATCACCCTCTTCGTATAAACTTAGCTCTACAGTGCTTCCATCAGATGAGTCTATATCCGGTAAATTAACTACAAGAGGAGGATCTGCAGTATTGTTGTACGTTGACCAATATGCGTTTACAGCTTCAAGTGATTTCGAATTTGCCGGGTTTCCACCGTTATAATTTACTACATTGTCTGCGGTTCCATGTATTGTGAGTACAGGAGTGGGGTGGGATGGATTGCATGAAGTATAGGTTTCTGTGCTCATTGTGCCGGCTATCGAACCTATTGCAGCTATTCGCTCACTCAACTGACAAGCAAGCTCGAAACTGAAATACCCACCGTTAGAATATCCACTGCTATAAACCCGGTCGGAATCAATATTGTAGTTGTCAGAAATTGTGTCAATCATGGCTTCTGTAAAGCCAATGTCATCCGCAGGACTCCCTTCAGTCCAGGAACCTACGCTCCAATGTGGTAATCCAAACCACAAAGAACCCTGAGGGTAAACAAGAATGAAACCGGCAGTATCTGCGATTGACCGCATATTCGCTGCAAAAATTGTCATCTGACTATTTGCGTTGTTGCCAAATCCATGAAAACTAAACATGAGCGGTACTGGAGACGTGCCATCATACATGGCGGGTATGTAAAGAATATATTGTCTTGACACGCCATTGTGGAATATGGTTTCATTGAGCGTTTGCTGGGCTATTATATGATTCATTGACAGAGCCAATAATACCAATGTGATTGTAATTTTTGTCTTCACGAAATAAATATTGAGTGGATTAAATTAAAATTCGTTTGATGCGAATGTACGTTTTTTCTATCTGTACATCCCTTGTGAATAAACGCTATCCATAGCCATTTCAAGTGCAAATACCAATGCACCTGACTGAAACAAATCTGTCAATGAATAAACCAAAGAAATAAAAAGGTCTGAGATAACTTTTTGGGAATATATATCAGAACAAAGTCACCTGACCATTCGAATCCGTATTCAGCGGATTGTCATCATCATCACCATCGCCAGCATCATCGCTCTCCTCAGAAGCATCATCCATTGCAACTACTTCCGTACTTTCAATTGGTTCTTTTTCCGGAAGGATCTCCTCTTCTTCCTCCGCCTCAGGCTCTATGCGATCGATGGATTTCAATTTGAAAGCCGTGAGTCTGTTGCCCATCGCCGCCACACCTTTTACGCCAATAAAGTCATTCAAGAGAATCGTCTCCGGCTCGCGTTCGTTGCTGCGCTTGTCGAAGTGCAGCTCCACAGCCGGAGAGGGATGCGTGGTGGCATACTCGAGAAACGACGTTTCGTGATCCGTGATAAAGTGCACAGGTTTCTGAGCCGGTTCAGCAAAAAAGCGTTTTACATTGTATTGATCTTTTTCTCCTTCCCAATACACCGCCGTAATCGCCTTATCCGGTCTGAGTTTTTCAATCACAATCAGTTCCTCATCGAAACGGGTGCTGAGATCAAATCCGGTAACGCGGTAATATCCTTTTTGATAAATGGTGAGAATCTTGTCATCGCCGGAATACTGGCCCAGATAGGTACCGCGGCCATCCGCATTGAGGCGCTGCACGATGTCGTCAAACCAAATTTTGCGCGCTGCCAATGTGCTGCTGCCCTTTTCCTTCATCTCGATTTTGCTCACGATGTTTCGCGTGAGAATGTTGCCTTTGGAATCGCGCCCCTTAATAGTCAGTTCGGCAAAGTCAAATTCGATCCGCAGTTTTTTGAGCGATGGGCGGGGACGCAATTTCACGTGTATCACCTCAGCTTCACCATTTGGATTCGCTGAAAAATAAAGGACTTTCGAATTCTTTGAGCCCGCCGTAAGATCGTATTCCTTGTCGCGCGTAATGCTCGTTACAGAAAAACGTTTCATCATCGCCGCTCCAGCAGAACCGTCCTGATAAACCATGTTGTAAATCGTGCGTTTATCACCTTTTTTCCAGACGGCCACATGGATGATGTCTTTTCCGACAAATTTCTTGTTGTCGATTTTTGAGACCACCATGGTTCCACTTTCGTGAAAAACGATCACATCGTCAATGTCGGAACAATCGCCGATGTATTCATCTTTTTTGAGTCCATAACCTACGAATCCCTCCACGCGGTCTACGTAGAGTTTCTTGTTGGCCACCACCACCTTGCTTGCTTCGATGGTGTCGAATGTTTTGATTTCCGTGCGTCGCTCGCGACCTGTACCGTATTTCTTTTTGAGGTTTTTGAAATAATTGATGGCATATTCCACGAGGTTGTCGAGGTGGCCGCGCACCACTTCGAGTTCCTCTTCGAGGCGACTGAGCTGTTCGTCAGCCTTAAAACTGTCGAATTTGGAAATCCTTTTGATTTTAATTTCCGTCAGCCGCACGATATCTTCTTCGGTCACCGCCCTTCTCAGGTGGCCGACAAATGGTTTTAATCCGGCGTCGATGTTTTGAATTACCTCCTCCCAGGTTTCCGCTTCTTCAATGTCGCGGTAAATTTTATTTTCAATAAATATTTTTTCCAGGGACGCAATATGCGATTGTTCGAGCACTTCATTCC
>JBBSDD010000335.1:0-4034 GCA_038249755.1 Flavobacteriales bacterium
ACATGGGCATTTGTCTAAAAATTAGTTTTACATTTTTCTTACATTCTATATGTCAGTTTGAACCCCGATAGCGACCCTATCGGGGTTTTAATATTTTTTTTTAAAAGATTGGAAAAACGAATCCAATTTTGATTGGTTTCGTTTAGTTTAGCACCGGAATAATGGAACCAAGCAAATTTTAAATATTTAAGGAATAAAAATTATGAAAGATCGGATTGAGAGCGATGCATGGGTGCTGTACAAGGGAGAGGGAGATGGCAAGCCTGGCGAATTGGTTTTTGAAACATTTGCCATGGATCCTATTACGGATCAAGAAGTACTCGTGGAGCCTCTTTATGGCTGTTGGGAAGGCAACATGAGTCATTCTGTTGAGAGAAAACCTGTGGACATTGCCCTTCTACGAGGCGAGGAAAAGGTTGTGATCGGCAATGCCGGCGTGGTGCGCATTATTGAAAAAGGAGCGAACGTAAACACCTGTGAAGTGGGAGATATTTGTATCGTATTCTGTGTGGGCATAGTCGACAAGTGGGGATACCCCGTGAAAATAATGGGTTATGACGCCCCCGGCACCATGGGCGTACTGTCGAAAATAGCAAAAATGCCAGGAATTTCGGTGATCCCTATTCCAAAGGACACGAAATATACGTTGGCTCAATGGGCTGCTTTTTCTCTGCGTTATGTTACAGCTTGGGCAAACTGGAAAGTAGCTTATCGCTGCTGGCGTGCGCAACTCGAGGATGCCAATCCAGCCGATGAATATGTGGTGGCCTGGGGCGGTGGCGTATCTTATGCACAAGGGCTGCTTGCGCAAAAAGCGGGGTTCAATGTCGTCATGATCAGTTCGGGTGAAGACAGACTTTCAATGATTGAAGCAGACGGTATGCAAGCCATAGACCGCCGCGAATTTTCCAATCTTCAATTTGATCAACGCCAATACAATACAGATAAAAACTACAAAAAGCTTTATCTCGATGCCGAAAACAGATTTATTGAAATGGTCCATGAAAAGACTGGTGGTCGCAATGCAGCCATAGTAATAGATTATATAGGCCTTGCAGTATATCGTGCCTCTCTAAAAATTCTTGATCGGATGGGAGTCATCACCACCGCAGGATGGAAGGAAGGAATGGTCCTAACAAACTATCGCGCTATCGAATGCATCAGCCGACACATCCATGTTCACACACATTACGCCAATTTCAAGGAGGGATCTGAGGCGGTGGCATATGCTGAAGCAAATGGGTGGTTGCCCGAAATTGATGAAAACGAGATATATGCCTTCGAGGATATCCCGAAAATTCAACGGGACTACGATCAAAATCTCATCCGTTCATATTTCCCGATTTTTCGGGTTGCCGAAAAATAAATTGCTTGCGAGCCAGCCAATCATGAGAATACTATATGGTAGTGAATCATAGTTAAGAATCAAAGCTGGATATAGACCAATGCTGCACTTATCGCCTTGACAAGACCGGATGTAAATCACTATATTCGTGCAGCCGTTTTAAAAAAAAAGCAAGCAGACCAGCCAAACTGATAACCAACATAACCCGAATTGAAATTGGAAAAGAAATCTTATACCCCCGAATTCTCGTCAATAATAGCCGCTCTTGAACACCATGTAAAAACAACACCTGACCAAATAGTATTCCGGCTTTTGGAAGATGGGGAGAGCGAGGCGGAGACACTCACTTTCAGAGAGCTCTACAAATCTGCAAAAAGCACAGCAGCAGAATTATTGAAACATGCCAAAAAGGGTGACCGCGCATTGCTCGTTTTCCCTACCGGCATGGGATTTATTAAAGCATTTTATGGTTGTGTATTATCGGGTATTGTGGCCGTTCCAATGTATCCGCCCTCAGGACGTCGGCGTATAGGGCGCCTTGAAAATGTGGCGAATGACTGTGGTCCAACACTCGTCATTTCTACATCTCAAATCAAAAATCAATCGAAGGAATGGTTTGACGACGTTGCATCTTTTCACGATGTAACCTGGATTGAGTTGGATCAGATACTGCCAGAAGATTCCGTATCTCTTCCAAAATTGACCGATGATGACCTCGTTTTTCTTCAATATACCTCAGGTTCCACGGGCGATCCGAAGGGTGTGCAGGTAACACATTCCAACATTCTTTACAATGTTGATCTCATCACCGCTGTATCAGGCAAATGTGTTCAGCTCATCAGTTGGTTGCCAATCTATCACGACATGGGATTGATCGGAAATATCATCAACACCGTTTATAACGGAGGTGTATTGACGTTTATGGCTCCAGTTGATTTTATTCGGAAACCAGTAAGATGGTTGAATGCTGTTAAAAAATACAAGGCTGAAATTATTACCGCACCCAATTTTGCTTTTGACTTGTGTGTGAAACAATTGACAGACGAGGAAATTGACAATTTAGATTTATCCACTTTAAATAGGGTATACAACGGTGCAGAACCAATTAAAGCATCAACCATTCGGGCTTTTAGCAAACGTTTTGCAAAAGCAGGATTTAAGGTGGACTCTTTTCTGCCTTGTTATGGTCTGGCAGAAACCACGCTCATGACCACCGGAGTGGTAAGTTCTCTGAAATATCTTAAACTGGATAAAAATTCGTTTTCCCGAGGTAAAGTGGATGTTGTGGACGATACCCTTGAAGACCGTGAGTCAATCGAACTTGTAAGTTCAGGGCCCTTTCTTCCTACTTTTGTACATGCCATTGTAAATCCTGATACCCAAGTGGAATGCACACCAGATGAAATAGGAGAATTGTGGTTGGCTGGTCCCAGTATCACAAAAGGCTACTGGAACAGGAAAGAAATAAACAATGAAATATACGGGGCCACGATCAAAGACCGCAATGGGATTCCTTTGGCAGATCGGGGCATATTCCTGCGCACGGGCGACATGGGTTTTGTTAGTGATGAATTCTTGTTTATCACCGGCCGTATCAAAGAAATGATTATCATCAATGGCGCCAATTATTATCCTTATGATATCGAAGCTACCATTCAGGATGCCCATCCGGCATTGCAGCAAAACGCAGGCGCTGTATTCAGCATAGAAGATGAGCAAGGACAACCCCAAATAGTGGTTTTACAAGAAATTACCAGAGCACATCTGCAAAAATATGACGCCAGGGAAATTTTTGCATCGATTAATCGGGTGGTTGTTCAGGAGCACCAGCTTTCACCTACGGCCATAGGACTGATTAGTCCCGGCAGAATTCCAAAAACCACAAGTGGTAAAATTCAAAGATCGCTTTGCCAAAAAATGTACAACAAAGGCGAAATTGACGGCTTGCTTGATTTCTGGAGTTACAAAGACAGTTTTTCGCCTGAGAAAAAACCACAGGAAAAATTGCAGTCGCTTTCCACTTCTTCTCAGAGTCAGGAAGAGCTTGTGAAGCTGCACGAATTGATGAAAAATGAGCTGGCTTCGACATTTAAGATTGACATTTCGAGGGTTGATATCCACAAATCATTTGCAGAACTTGGTTTGAGTTCCATTCAAGGAATACAATTGGCCGAGAGACTCAGTTTTCACCTCGGCAAAGAAGTACCGGTGACTGATCTTTACGATTATTTCACCATCCACGACCTCAGTCGGCATATTTTGGGCATTCAATCCTCAGAGGAGACATTAGTAGCTGACAAAACTTTATCGAACGAACCGATTGCGATTATTGGTATGTCATGCCGCTTTCCCGGCGCAAAAGACACAACGGAATTTTGGAACAATTTGGTCAATAAAACTGATTCCATAGATGTGATTCCGCCAGAACGGTGGAACTTTAGTGATTACTACAGTGAAGAACAAGCTCCATTTAAAATGATCTCGAAATGGGGTGGATTTCTGAAAGATATTGATCTTTTTGATGAGCAATTTTTTTCCATTTCGCCACGTGAAGCGGAAGTGATGGACCCGCAACAGCGCATCATGCTTGAGCAGGTTTATCACCTGATGGAAAATGCGGGATACCCTTCAGAGAAAATGAGAGGAAAAGATGTCGGCGTTTTTGTTGGGATTTCGGGTATGCCTTATA
>JBBSDD010000336.1:0-4033 GCA_038249755.1 Flavobacteriales bacterium
ATCCTATTTGATGTTCTTCCACAAAATCAGAAACGGTTGTATGTCTGTAACAAATGATTGGCAGACCCTGTCCGATATATTCTGCTATTTTAATAGAAAATGCCATTGTAGCATATCCGAATGGAGGTGGGGTGTATACTCCGATATGAGAATTTTCGTAATACGGCTCCAATTCTTTACCTGACGCATGAATGATTTTAACTTTTTCAGGTTGAAAACTGAAAGTCCCCGCCTCCCACTCAGTTTTCCTTGTGCACAACACAAGTCTTGCATTGGACCCAAAAGATACTGCTTTAAGAAATAATCTGGGGTCATATCCACCTGCTACGCCTCCAACATACATAAGACCAATATAATCTTCTGCAGGCAATCTGCTATGGTGGCAAAAAATGTTGGCACCAGGTCTGAGCACGTGAAAATCCCAACCAATTTTTTTTCTAATATAATTTCCAAAAAGAAGAGAGGGAACAAAGAGTAAAATTCTATTCTTCTTTAAAAACTGAAGATGCATTCGCCCAAAAATAGATTGGAAAAAATGAATGTAAGCACCCTTTATTACATTTACCTTATCATTTATTTCATTTGAGAAATCCCAGTGAATATCCCTCAAAAAATAACCACCCTTTATATTCTCTTTTTGTAGATATTTTAAAATTGCCTGATCAAGCAGCTCGGGAAAATAAATTTTAAAGCCTTTGAATATTTGAATTATCCTCAGATTTAACGGCAGTGTTGTACTTTCTGAATAAAAATAGTCATATTTTTCTCCGTTCCGGATTCGAAATTTTAATTCTAAAAATTTTTTCTGACGTTCATTTCTCTCACCCGTAATTTCAAAGAGTTCATGCCCTTGATTGATTAAAGCCTGCCGCATCATTTGAGGGCGCACCACACTCCCTGAATGCAATCCACCCAATGGAGCGGGATGATGATAGATGATTTTCATTTGTTAAATTAATAGTCGATCAATTTATGATACTTATTAAGCTATCTCAGTACTGTTCTCCTCGTCACTTTAAGAAACCAAAAAATTAAAAACAAATACATTAACGCATTTAGGGCAGTAATACCAATAATCAAATCAAGGAAAGCCCGCCCTTGACTCGCAAAAAATATGGCCAACATCAAAGCACTCAAAGTTCCAATGACTGTAATTATAAGAAATTCTTTCTGTTTCGAAACGATGGTTGTAAGCAATGAAACTGGTGATGTGATAAAATTAAAAAATAACCACGGTGCCATAATTTCTGCATAGACTCCTGCGTCAGCCCATTCGGATCCAAATACAAAAGCAAATATTGGCCCACCATAAAAAAACAAGATCGCAAATGGTACAAAACCAATCAGTCCGTTCAAACGCATGATTCGCATCACTTTACTCCGGATGTTTTTACCTTCATTGAAATCCTGCGCCAACCCCGGAATGAATACCTGACTGAGCGAAGAGCCAAATACCTGTACCGGAATTCGCAAATACCTTATGGTGATCGCAAACAAACCCAGAATCACTTCACCATAATAAGCGGATATAACTACAAACAAAGCGGCCCTATGCGCTTCCTCATAAAACGAATGTGGTGCGCTGTAGAGCGGAAAATTTCGGTATTTGCGCAAGATGAGTTTTAAAGGAGTCTTGCATTGCCATGCTACCTGAATCTGACGAAACATTTTATTCTTCGCAAGTAAAGAAATCACAGGGGCCACATTGCCCAAGATGTGACCCGCGACGAGACCTGTAGGACTCGCCCATTTCAATCCAAATAAATATTTTGAAATGTGATTTGATGAGGTCGCCCAAACCTTATTTCCGGCCAAATCTTTATACATACGCCTGCGCACCATATACTGGTTTAGTATCATCAGCAATCCCGTAAAGAAAACACCTGCTGGCATCCACCAAAGAAGCGAAGGAAGGGTTTGATTGTCTGATAAATCACCCCAAAAATCTCTAAAAGGAATAAAAACAAAAGCAGAAAAAAGTGTAACCCAAATTAAAATATGAAGACAGAGTTTCATCACCCCATCGGCTTCCTCTTCATCCTTTGGCAAAACAATGGCAAACTCATATCGAAGGGCTGATATCGCCGCGAGAGGCAAAAGAAATCGAGCAAAGAGCTCAAAACCTCCAAAATCTTCCGGAGAATAAATCCTTGTAAGCAACGGTGCTAGAATGAATGGAATGATCAAACTCAAGCCGTTTCCAGTAAGCATGACGGCCAGATTTCTGACAAAATCAGATTCCAAATAGCGATTGCGCAATCCTTTCAACATAAGGGTGGATTTGCGAAATGAAAATTCTTTAAATGAATATCACATAAGCGGCTACAGCAGAAAATAGATGAGAAATCGTATCCAACCAATTGATTGACAACGGTCATCTTTTATCAACATTTTCCAGCGACTTCCAATACCACCCAATCGCTTCAGAAATACCCTCCCTGAAATTGTGTGAAGGTGTATATCCCAATAAGTCTTTTGCCTTTTTGATGTCGGCAAGTGAGTCGCGGACATCCCCCTGTCTGGCTGCTATAAATTTCAGCGAAACCTCAGCAATATCTGAATCAAAATCGATCAATGCCCCCCGAATGACTTCAATCAGATCCAGCAAAGTTGTGCGTTCGCCCACCGCCACATTGTACACCTGGTTTACCGCTTCCGGATTTTGCGTAAGCGCAGCCAGGTGGTTCATCTGAATCACATTGTCGATATAGGTGAAATCCCTTGTTTGCAACCCATCTCCGTGCACTTCCGGCGATTGGTGCGCCATGAAAGCCTGAATAAATTTCGGAATGGCGGCGGCGTAGGCCCCATCTGGCGATTGGCGTCTGCCGAAAACATTGAAATACCGCAAACCAATGGTTTCTATCCCGTACAAATTGCCATAAACGTGGGCGTACAATTCGTTCACATATTTGGTCACGGCGTATGGTGACAGGGGCAATCCGATCTCACTTTCCACTTTTGGCAACTTTTTGCTGTCGCCATAAGTACTCGAACTCGCTGCATAAACCAACCGTTTGATGCCTGCCTCACGCGCAGAATCCAGCACGTTCAAAAATCCGGTGATGTTCACCGCATTGGTGTTCAATGGATTTTTGATGCTCCGCGGTACGCTGCCAAGCGCCGCCTGATGCAGAATGATGTCAATTCCATTTACGGCTGTGCGACAGGTCTCCACATCACGAATATCTCCTTCGAGAAATTCAAAATTCGGATGTTTCAAAAACGACTCAATATTGCTCCGGCTCCCTGTGGAAAGGTCGTCCAGGCATCGCACCACATTTCCGCTGGCAAGAAAAGATTCGCAAAGATTGGAACCAATAAATCCGGCTCCGCCGGTGATAAGTACCTTCTTATTTTGCAGCGTAGGGTGCATCATGTTTTACTTGGCGTAGTTTACGGCGCGCTTTTCGCGAATCACCGTCACTTTCACCTGTCCGGGATACGTCATTTCGTTCTGAATTTTCTGGGAAAGATCAAAGCTCAATGTATCCGCTTCGTCATCGCTCACCTTTTCGCTTTCCACCAGCACGCGCAATTCGCGACCTGCCTGAATGGCATAAGATTTCGTGACGCCAGGATAACTCATTGCGAGGTTTTCCAGGTCTTTCAAACGTTTTATGTACGACTCCACCACTTCGCGGCGGGCACCCGGGCGCGCTCCCGATATGGCATCACAAACCTGGATGATCGGCGAGAAAAGATTCGTCATTTCAATTTCGTCGTGGTGGGCACCGATGGCATTGCACACTTCCGGCTTTTCGCCAAATTTCTCGGCGAGTTTCATCCCGAGGATGGCGTGTGGCAATTCCGGCTCGTCTTCAGGGACTTTTCCGATGTCGTGCAGGAGTCCGGCGCGTTTGGCCACTTTGGGGTTGAGACCCAATTCTGAGGCCATGGTGGCGCTGAGATTGGCCACCTCACGGCTGTGCTGCAATAAGTTTTGACCGTAAGACGATCGATATTTCATCCTGCCGACCATGCGGATCAGATTGGGATGCAGTCCGTGAATTCCGAGATCGATACAGGTACG
>JBBSDD010000337.1:0-4017 GCA_038249755.1 Flavobacteriales bacterium
ATAGATCAGCAAATCATTGCGTTTGATATCTTCCACATTGACTGTTTCATCTTCCAGTTGAAAACGATATTTCACAGGGCCAAGATTGATCGTGTTGAAATACACTTCCGCGTATTCCTCTTCGAGCACAATGGAACTGGCGTTGGAATGAAAAATAAATTGCAACATCTCCGGACCCACCTCTTCCCAGGTTGCGCCGCCGTCGAGGGTGTAAACGATTGCCGCATTTGAGTTTGGTAACATATCGTGTCCATCCATGTTGTGTGATACACCCACGATTTGGTTGGTGTCGAAGGAGGAATATAGAAGGTTGTACACAGGTCTATCGCCGTAAACGTGTTCCCAACTTGCCCCGCCATCAGCAGAAGAAAAGATCCCGGCAGTGGTACCAAGCATCATCCGCGAAGCGTCCATTTCATCATAGACAATGTGCAGAATAACATCAGAGTTTGACAAAATTTCCAAACCTGCTGTCACCCCTTCCCACGTGGTGCCACCGTCGGTGGACTGATACAAATTGCTTCCTTGTCCAAGCCAAACATGGTTATCATCATTGGGGTCAATTCCAATTCCGTATACAAGGATGAATTCTTCGGCCAGCACAATTTCGGTACTTATTACCTCTTCAAGATTCGTGAGGTCAAGTTTTACCACGTTTTCACCAAAAGAAACCCAAACCATATTCGTATTGCTTACCGAAGTGGTGAGGTTGTAGAAATTCAGAAAAAAAGAGCTGTAAACGATGTTGTAATTCTGCCCATGATCGTTACTCACGGCCATGCTGCCGCCAAAAAATCCATTCGACGTGGTGTAAATCCTTCCGGGCACTTCCTTGTCGGCTTTGGGTCCTCCCACCGAGAAATTACTGAAGAAACCCAAAGGCTGGAGACCATTTTCGACATCTGTCATGGTATTGAGGTCGCGGTGGATAAAACCATTGCGAAATCCAAAGTACAGATGAGATGCGTCTCCTGAATGGTGCATGTCAACTATCCCGGTGCCGTTTATAAATGGATTGTGCAACTGCACCAGCGTTTCTCCGCCATCCGCGCTGTGGTATGGATAGTAGTTGGCCGAAATCAGGATTTGATTTTCATCAAATGGATTGTAACTGGCTGTCAAACCAAAATAGTAGGCATCCGCATTGGTTCCTGTGTAGACATGATTTGTCCATGTTTGTCCGTTATCTGCACTGACTGCGATTTCATTTTCTTCAAGCACAATAATCCGCTCCGTATTTGAGGGATTGAATGTGATGGATTGGATGCTGTTCGTGGACATGTCAGACCATACGATTGGTACGATTTCCCAGGTGTCGCCACCATCTTGAGAACGATAGATGTTTTCTACGTGGCTTTCGCCAATCGAATAGAAGGTGCCAAGCAATACCTGATCGGCATTTTCGGGATTGAATGAAATAGCGGAATACGAATTGCCGGGGATTTTTTCTTCCCAGTTCGATCCTGCATCTTCAGATACCAGCAGACTTCCAGCAACTGCACCCGGCGACACACCGCGCATCAGGAATATCCGGTCACCGTTTTCCGGGTGTAATGCCACGTTGTTGACGGCCACATCATCATTGTCCGGGCTGAAATAAATCACTTCCCATTCCGCACCGCCATTCGAAGTATAAAATACTTCGGTGGTCAGTGAGAAACTGCCTGCCATATACGTGGTATGCATCACCACCACATCAGTGTTGCCTGGCAAAATGCTGTAAGAAGCAATCAGGTTGCTGTTTTGGGTTTCGCTTGGAGATGCGTAAAGTTGGGTAATGGATTCCGAATTGATATCGAATATGAGGAGGGCGTTGTAATCCGTTCCCTCCGCCGAGCGCACAAAACTCAGGGACGTTCCGTCCTCCATCATTCTGAGTTGTTCGACTCTGGCGTATCGATCGAGCGGATCAGAATAAATGATCTCCCACGTATTTCCATGATCCACAGATTTTACGATGTGGCTGCCGACAGTTCGCGCAAACATCACATTTTCTTCGGAGGGATGATAGGTGAGATCGAAAATCTGACCATATTCCACCGGACCCAAAATTTCAAATTGCGCGAAAGATTTGGTTAAACTGAAGCCAACCAATAAGACTGAAATGACCAGCGTGTAGAAAGTTTTCATGCGATGTGTATTAAGTGAGTGATGTGACAAATTTGCCCATTAAGCCCCGGCAAACAAAAGAAAGACATGCGACATTTTGTGACATCCTCCACCGACAATCTGTGACTTTGAAACACTATATATTTGACAGGTAGTGATATAGGGTCAAGTCAGATGGAATATGGAGTTTTTTGGCAATCCGCTCTTTCCGTTTCCGGCAGGATTGGTCGGTGATATTGAGCAGTGTAGAAATTTCTTTGTTGTTTAAATTCATGTAGACATAAGAGATAAACCGGATTTCATTTGCCTGCAGGTCCGGGTGTCTGGATCGCAACCGGTCGAGAAATCCCTGATTGATCTCTTCAAAATGTTTGTAAAAACTATCCCATTGATGGTCCTTTTTTAGGTGGCTCCGCAAATTCTCAATGTTGCCCTTCAAATCTACATTTCGGGCTATCTCCGGGTTGTCTGACAGTGATACGATCACTTCTTCGATCAGTTCGTTGCGGCTGCTCATGTGCAGCGCTTTTACGGCGAGCTTTCTGTTGCGCGATTCCACCTCATTTTTAAGACGCTCCTGTTCCAGTTGGGCCTGGGTTTCTTTTTCCCGCAACTGTTTTTCCAGAAGGATGTGCGAAGTCCTTTCTTTTTCGAGTTCCAGTTCGGCAATCTTCTTTCGCTGCCTGTGTTTGGTGCTGTTGTTTCGCAAAATCCAGATGACAAAAAGTACACAAACTGCTGCGAGGGAACTGTAAAGAAAAAAACGAAAGCGCTGCTGGCTTAGTGCTTCCTGACTCGCAGAGAGCTGTCGCTGGTAGTTTTGAATTTCATACTTGATTTTGTTGCTTTCGTAGAGATTCGTATTTCTCCGTTCAAATAGGAAATCCTTTGCCAGAATGACCGAATCTTTCAACTGAAGGGCTTTGTCGTATTCCAGATTTTTAATGTGAAGTTCCGACATGTACTCCATTAGAATAATCTTGTTTTCCAATGCAGCAGGCACATCAAAAGCCTGATAGGCATACCGGAGTGCCTCACTGAGGTTATTCCGCTTTTCATAGATTTTGGCACAAATCTCCAGAATGAAAAGTTTGTTGTTGCTGTTTTCGACCCCATCAAGCGTTTTGAGTACGGCTTGGGCCACACTTTCAGCCTTTTCAAGCTCCCCCCTGAATAAGTGATTTTCGGCGCGGGCCAGATCTACCTGCTTCAGAACGGCGGAGTATCCGGTAAGCATGGGCCCGGCTTCAGCAATATATTCTGCAGCCGCATCAAGATCACCCATTTTATTTGACAACAAGGCGAGATTGGTCGCGTAATAGCCCACTTTTACGGTGTCACCGTTTGCGTGAGCGAGATTGTATGCCTCTGTGAAAAATTCCAGTGCGCGTTCGTGTTTTTTTTCTTGAAAATAAAGAATGCCAATGTTGTTCAAGACAATCATTTCATGTTGTCCATCGAGGTGCCCGATGGCAATGGCCCGGGCTTCGAGGTAATGGCTTAGTGCTTCGCCGTAGTCGCCCATGGAATAATAGTTGGCGCCCATATTGTTCACTGCGAGAAACTCCTGCTTGTACCACTTATTCGCACCGGCCATGGCCCGTGCTTTCACAAGCAGTTCAAGCGATTCTACATGCAACTTTTGGTAGAGCAATTCCACACTGCGATCGATCAGCTGATCACAATCTGCCGGGGTATTGGCGAAGGTGCCTGTACAAAATGAAATCAAAACCAACATGAGAAAAGCCAACCACAGCTTTATCGAATATATCTTCGAGGTGCAAATCTGGAAATTCATTGGTGATCCCATCGAGCGCAAATATACGGCATCAGTTACCATGCCCGGACCATGCGATATCCTTGCACACCGCTGCTCCAATAAATCAAGTCAAAACCACAGAAAACTCA
>JBBSDD010000338.1:0-4014 GCA_038249755.1 Flavobacteriales bacterium
AGCATTGCTATGCATTTGAGGCCAGGTGATTACCTTTTTGACCAAACCCTCTACAACAATTATAGTAACAATACCATGGCGACTCTGCATCCCTCCTATAATGGAATAACACCAAAAGGTGAGCAAGTTGTGAAATTCATGAAAGAAATGTACCCTGATTGACCCAAAACTTCATTTAGGGCATGGCTTCGAAAGAAATTTCAACCAGCGTATGATCCCATTTCAATTGCATTCTATTCGGATCGTTCGCAAAATCAATAGTAAATTTTTCCACTTCCTCAGTCGTATTCCGGGAAGGAACTAAAACATTTAATACGTCGTCCTCCGGTAGCCGACTCGCCTTATTTCCCCAGGACACTCCCCAGTCGTATTGACCGCTGCTAAAGATAACTGTCCACGATTCTCTTTCCGGAATTGTCCATAAACTATATGTGCCTTCCGGCAAATCCTGCCCTTCAATACGAAGAGCCTTATTTGTTGAAAAGGTAGTTGGTTCATTGGCTCCCGTGCGCCAAACTTCACCATAAGGCACTAAGCCGCCAAATATTTCACGTTCCTTTTTGGAAGGTTGGCTGTATTTTACAGTGATTTCAAGATCGTTATTTTTGAAAAACTCTGTTTGTTCCGGACTGTGTTTTTTTGTCTGAGTCATCAAGACCTTGCATCCCACGATAAAGAGAACTACAAGAGATACGACAACGATGAGCATCCTTTTTAAGAATTTTTTCATAGTAACAAGGTTATTTGGTTGGTTAAGATTTCTTTGGTTTTTCAAATTTTTATCGCTTGAAATATCATCAAAGAATTTTTAACATAGCATTTTTTTTATTCATCCTATTAAAAAAAATCCAAAACAATATACTGGAAAACTTATTTAATTATTTAAAATTTCATATACACTTGAAATAATCAAAAACTTCTAAACAGGTATCACATCTGTAAAGTGCTTTGCAAGCCGTGCTCCCAAATTGGCTGATTACCATTGTATCGAAGCTTTTGCAATGCGGACATTTTACAGCCTTGTGCCTTCCCGTGATAAATGACTTATCGGAAGTCGCTTCGGCCGGCGGGGCAATGCCATATGCTTCTAATTTTAATTTTCCGGTTTCACTCATCCAGTCCGTGGTCCAGGGGGGTGAGATTTCCGTTTTAACTTTTGCTGTTAAACCTTGCGCAAGAAGTAGCTCCTTGATTTCCTTCTCGATGGTATCCATCGCCGGACATCCAGTATAAGTCGGTGTAATGACTACTTCAACGGTTTCAGGTCCGGTAACGATGACATTTCTGATAATTCCCAGATCAACCACACTCAATACCGGAATCTCCGGATCACTGACCTTTTCCAATAGGGAGTAGATTGATTCGCGGGTATGTTTGGATAGAATCATTTTACAGATTTACCACTTAGCCCCAGGCATCGACCGGGGGACGGCCTGCATTTCGGCAAGCAAAAAGCCCAAATATTCCGTGTGATGACCTTTCCGGCTTCCGGTGGCCTTGTATCCCATCGTGTCAGGAATTTCAAGAGTCGCTTCAGAAAGATGCGCCTCCACTTCGTTTAGCCATTTTTTCTCGATTTCCGAAAGATCAGGAACCCAATTCTCAGCCATGAGCGTCGCGTCAATCTCATTCATTTCGAAAAGCTCAAAGGTGAAAGGCCATAAATATTCCAACGCTTCAACCATTTTCAAATGACTTTCCGAAGTACCATCACCAAGTCGCAAAATCCAATCGCTGCTCAATTTACGGTGATACGAAACCTCCTTTAGCGATTTGGCAGCAAATCCGGATAGAAATTCATTGCCACTGCTTTTTAAGGCAGAATACAGGTAGAACTGAAAGACATCATAGAAATACTGTCGTAAAATGGTGTGACCGAAATTTTCGTTTGGCTGTTCGACGAGCAGACTGTTTCTGAAGTCCTTTTCGTCACGAAAAAAAGCGAGGTCATTCTCGGTGCGGTTTTTTCCTTCTATTTGCCCAGCTTCCGAGAGCAAAAGGCGGCATTGACCGATGTTGTCTAAGGCAATATTCGTGAGCGCTATGTCTGATTCGAGCTGGTGCGCATGGCCGCACCATTCGCCAAGACGTTGTCCGATAATCAACGCATTGTCTCCAAGGCGGATAAGGTATTCAATAAGGGCTTGATCGCGTGACATAAACTATAAATATTTCACCCCTTCAGGCACCGTATAAAATGTAGGGTGGCGATAAACTTTGTCATCCGCAGGATCAAAGAACGATTCTGAATCTGATTCCGTGGTAGCGGTGATTGAGTTGGATTGTACCACCCATAGACTGACACCTTCGCCGCGCCGTGTGTAAACATCACGGGCTGCTGTGAGCGCCATTTCAGCATCAGGAGCGTGGAGGCTTCCCGCATGTTTGTGTGGAATACCTGATTTGGACTGGATAAACACTTCCCAGAGAGGTCCCTGATCGCTTATATCTTTTACATTCATATTTCTATGATCAATTTTTCAATTATGCGGCTATGGAATTCATTTTTTTATTTTGCTTTTCAGCGTAGGCAATGGCAGCTTCCCGCACCCATTCTCCTTCTTTTTCGGCGCGCTGACGGTCGGATAATCGCTTTTTATTGCAGGGTCCGTGACCTTTGATAACGCGGTAAAATTCATCCCAATCGACAGGACCAATTTCCCAATGTTCGGTTTCATCATTGTATTTCAGATCGGGATCCGGGATGGTCAAACCCGCTGCAATGGCCTGAGGCACCGTGCGATCAATGAAGCGTTGGCGCACTACATCGTTGCTCTCAACCTTGATATTCCATTTCATTGTTTCGCTGCTGTTTATCGAAGCGGCATCCGACGGACCAAGCATTTGGATAGAAGGTCCCCACCATCGATTGAGGGCATCCTGCGCCATTTGTTTTTGCGCTTCTGTTCCATTGGCGAGTTCATACATGATTTCATAACCTTGTCGGTTGTGAAAACTTTCTTCCTTGCATATGCGCACCATCGCTCTGGAGTAAGGTCCGTATGATCCTCTGGCCAGCATGGTCTGATTGACAATGGCTGCACCATCTACAAGCCAACCTATGGCTCCTATATCCGCCCAGGAGAGGGTAGGGTAATTAAAAATACTGGAATATTTCGCTTTTCCTGTGAGCAGTTGATCGGTTAAGGTTTGGCGGTCAATACCCAAAGTTTCTGCAGCACTGTATAAATACAATCCATGACCTGCCTCGTCCTGCACTTTGGCGAGCAGCACTGCCTTGCGGCGAAGGCTGGGAGCTCTCGAAATCCAGTTTCCCTCGGGCAACATACCTACAATTTCGGAATGCGCATGTTGAGAAATCATTCGAATCAATTGCTTCCTGTAATTTTCAGGCATCCATTCCTTTGGCTCAATTTTTTGGCCATTGTCTATTTTCGCTTGAAATTCTATTTCCCTTTCTTCAGTTGTCATGATTGCACATATTAATGGTGTAAAATTAACAGTATTCCCGACTTTTAACAAATGCAGAGCGTTCTTGTTGATTTTCTTCAAGCATTAAAGTCAATTGTCATGTGATTTTCAGCGACTTTATCGACTACAGTTTTCTTTGGTCATTATTCAAATCCTTTTAATGAACTCTTTTTCATTCAGCTGAGGTCAGACGAAAAATTGAATCTTTTGCGGTTGGATCAAAAAAAAGCCCACCGGATTTTCCAGAGGGCTCGGGTACAAAATTAATTTTGATTAAATCGCTGCAACAGTATCTTCTGTTGCGACGATCTCAAACTTCAACGTAATATCGTCAGAAACAATTTTGTCGCGAACGTCCATGGCATTGGCCATAGAAAATCGCACATTGTAATCCTGACGGTTAAAAACCAAATTGCCAGTGGCTTTCAGTCCGGTTAAAGTTTCCTCCACCATGACATCAGTAATGCTATGCGGCTTTGTGATACCGCGCACTGTCAGGTTTCCGGTGATATTGTTGCCATCCTGACCTGTGATTTCAAAAGTTGCTTGTGGAAATGAATCAACTGCGAAAAAATCAGGAGA
>JBBSDD010000339.1:0-4009 GCA_038249755.1 Flavobacteriales bacterium
GAACCTTCGGCCACTTCCTGTTTTTGCATAACAGGTGCCCTGCCGATCACCTGCACTTTGATGGCGGTATCGGCCGGCACGATTTGCAGGTTCATTTCGTGGTTTGACTTATTGATCATTTTAAAATTATACAGGTTGCTGATGCTGCCATCGTCGTTTTTGCGAAATACCATTCCCGGTGTTTTCAACACATTGACCTGAAGATCGGAGCGCGTCACGAGCAGGGTGACCATGATGCCAAGCAGCAAAACGAGCACCACAGAATATCCCTTGGCCCGCGTAGAAAGCGCGAAGGGTTTCCTTTCGGCAATTTGTTCTTCGCTGGCGTATCGTATCAGGCCTTTCGGCAAATTGACCGCATCCATCATCTCATCGCAGGCGTCGATGCAAGCCGTGCAATTCACACATTCGAGCTGGGTGCCATGCCGGATGTCGATGCCTGTGGGACACACATTCACGCAATGTCCACAATCGATGCAATCTCCTTTGCCTGTAGCAGCTCGGTCTTCGTTTTTGCGGAATTTTGCGCGTGTTTCACCACGACCGTAATCATAAGCAACCACCACCGATTGGCGGTCGAGCAGTACACTTTGCAGGCGCCCATATGGGCAAACGGTGGTGCAGACCTGCTCGCGAAAAAAGGCGAAAACCCCGTAAAAAACCCCTGAGAAAATCAGAATGGCGATCAGTCCACCGATGTGCTCCAAAGGTGGTGAAGTCACGATATCCAGCAGGGCATCGCTGCCGATGATGTAGGCGAGAAAGGTATTGGCGATGAGAAAAGATATGGCGTAAAAAATGGTGTGTTTCGAAACCCTTTTTACGATTTTCTCCGTGTTCCACGCCTGTTTTTTCAACTTCATTTGTTGCTTCCAGTCGCCGTCTATCGCGTATTCAATTTTGCGGAAAACGCCTTCCATAAAAATTGTTTGGGGGCAAACCCACCCGCAAAAAAGCCGACCGTAAACGACCGTAAAAAGGGCGATAAAGACAATAAACGTAAGCGCAGCAAAAAGGAAAATGTAAAAATCCTGTGGCCAGAATACCTGGCCGAAAAGCACAAATTTGCGCTCGATGACATTAAAGAGCAGCATCGGCTCACCATCGATGCGCACGAAAGGAGCCGAGAACAAAAAAGCAAGCAGGAAAAAATTGACATAATTCCGCGCTTTTGTGTACCTGCCTTTTGGTTTTTTGGGAAATATCCACTTCCGCTTTCCCAACGCATCTATGGTGCCGATGCGATCGCGAAAACTTTCATCCTGCATAGGATTCGTGGTATTGGTCATTTTAGTTTTTGAGTGAAGTCAACGTTTTTTCAACCTGAATGGTATCAACAGGAAAGGCCGCGTCTTCTATTTCCTGCACAGGGGTAAGCACAGAATCGGGCACTGTGACGTCCGGATCGACATACAATTCGCCCTGCGATTCTTTGGGTGCGGCAGGTACAGTGCCTTGCAGGGTCAGAATAAAGCTGGTAACCTGGGCCATTTCCTTGGGCCGCAATTGCGAATCCCAGGATATCATTCCTTTTGCGGGAACGCCGTACTTGATGGTCTTGAATATGTCGTGGATGCTGCCCCCGTGAATCCAGTATTTGTCGGTAAGATTGGGACCCACGGCTCCGCCCCCATCAGCGAGATGACAGGCCTGACAGTTGGCATTGTAGATGGATTTACCGGCTTGTAAGTCGGCTTCTGCGGTCAGCAAGGTCACGGTATTTTCATTTACCGATTCACCCATTTTGGCGATGTAAGCGAGCCTGTCTTCTTCCGCCTGTTCCACTTCCGCCAGGTATTGCTCCGTCTGATTATCGCCGTAAGGCAACACATGAAACCAAACCATATAAACCACGGCAAAAACAATGGTGAGATTGAACATCCAGACCCACCAAGGCGGCAGGTTGTTGTCGAGCTCGTGGATGCCATCGTATTCGTGGTCCATGAGTATTTCGTGTTCGCGCTCCACAGGAACGGCATCAGTCAGCGCTGCCATGACTGGATTGGCCTTTTTCACTTCAACTGTCTCCACTTTTTTCACAGGCTTAGGAGCTGGCAGAAACATGGTCAGCGTGCTTCGCACCAGCGAGACAACGTAGAGAAATACCAACAACAGGATGAAATTGAGGATGAGCAGTAATACGGTGTTGGTATTGTTAAAAATTTCCGGAAAGGCAGGCTGATCCACCGTTTGGGCTTGTGCCTGGCTTGCGGCCAATCCAAAACCAACGATTAGCAAAAGGATTTTGGGAGCATCCGTATCCTTTAATTTACGGAGTTTCTGAAGGTGGCCAGCATTTCCCGCAAGGGTGCGCAAAATACCCGCCAATGCGATGATGGCAAAAAGCAACACGACTGCAATGATGGCCAGCGCCAGATTGGGACCTTCGGTAATTCCTGGTTTCACAGGTTCCGGATCAGCGGCCAGGACTGGTAAAGCCATGAGAGAAACAAAAATGGTCGATATGAAATTTCGCATGCTCATAACAAGTCGTTTTTGGGTGTTGAAGTAGTGCTTTCTTCCGATTGAAGAGGCATGGCGCTCATGTCGGCCACATGCCTTTTGCTCAGCGCAATGACATAAATGATCAGCCCCACGAAAAACGAGAAGAAGATGATGAAGGAGATCAGCGGGAATATTTCAATTCCGATGATGGTTTCCATATTGTGTTTGATGAACTTCAGCATGGCTATTCGGTTTTGGCGGTTTGGTTTTCGAGTTTGATGTCGGTGCCCAACCTTTGCAGGTAGGCGATCAGTGCGATGAGCTCGGTGTTGGGGGCGGCATTGATATCGTCTTTGGCGAGGCTCGCCACAATTTCGTTTTGCTGGGCCACGACATCTGCATTTGCAAGGTGTTCGTACCCTTCGGCATAAGGAACACCGAGTGTGCGCATGGCATTGATTTTGGCTCTGGTCGTGGTGGTATCGAGCACATCCACCGCGAGCCATTTGTACACCGGCATAATCGATCCGGGCGACATGCGCTCAGGCTCAATCATGTGGTTGTAGTGCCAGCTATCGGGGTACTTTCCGCCGACGCGGTGCAGGTCGGGTCCGGTGCGTTTGGATCCCCAAAGGAAGGGGTGATCGTACACAAATTCACCTGATTTGGAGTACTCTCCATAGCGCTCCGTTTCGTGGCGGAAAGGCCGCACCATCTGCGAGTGGCAATTGTTGCAACCTTCCTGAATGTACACATCGCGGCCGTGCAATTCGAGTGGGGTATAAGGCTGCACGCTGGCGATGGTCGGAATGTTTGATTTCACCAGGAAGGTCGGCACCATTTCGATGATTCCACCGATCAGGATTACCACCAGAGAAAGCACGAGCAGTTGTACCGGACGGCGTTCGATTTTTCTGTGCCAATGGTCATTTCCGTGACCGACATAGACTTTTTCGAGTGCGGGTGCTTCTGCAGCTTCATTGGCCAGGAAGGTTCCACGTCTTACGGTGGCCGACAGGTTGTACACCATTACAAGGGCACCACAGAGATAGATGAATCCACCCACAGCGCGCATGACGTACATCGGCAGGATTTGGGTCACTGTTTCCAGGAAATTGGGGTAAACCAGGAAGCCGTCGGCGCTGAACTCCTGCCACATGGCCCACTGTGTGAAGGCAGCCCAATAGAGTGGTAAGGCATAGAACAGAATCCCCAAGGTACCGAGCCAAAAGTGCAGGTTGGCGAGTTTGATCGAGTATATTTTGGTTTGAAACATCCGCGGTATCAACCAGTAGAGCATCCCGAAAGTCAGGAACCCATTCCAACCCAGCCCGCCGATGTGCACGTGGGCGACAGTCCAGTCGGTAAAGTGGCTGATGGCGTTGATGCTTTTTAGCGAAAGCAGCGGCCCTTCAAATGTGGCCATACCATAGGCAGTCACTGCCACGACCATGAATTTCAAAACGGGATCTTCGCGCACTTTGTCCCAGGCACCACGCAGGGTGAGCAATCCATTGAGCATACCACCCCAACTCGGCGCGATGAGCATGATGGAAAATACCAC
>JBBSDD010000340.1:0-4008 GCA_038249755.1 Flavobacteriales bacterium
CGTCGAAAGCCAGACGGGAAAGATGATTGTTGGCAAAAGCCACCGCATATTCCGCGACCGGGATTTTTTTGTTTTTTCAGCTCATCGGCAGGAAAAGAGCCCCTCGCTGGAGATCAATACTGTTAGTGGCGCCATATCCGATCCGATCAAATTGACCTGGGAAATACATGATGTTCTTGGAAATCCTGACAAATCTGACCCAAACAAAGCCGCTCTCGACAGAGCCACACTCCAATTTCCGCTCACCTTGCGCCATTGGCTCCCGGGCGATCGATTTATACCTTATGGCATGGTGGGCTCAAAAAAAGTCAGCGATTTTCTAACAGATTTAAAACTGGCAATCCCGGAAAAAGAGAATGTTTACGTGTTGCTTTCAGGAACCGAAATCTGCTGGGTTGTTGGATTGCGCATAGATGACCGGTTTAAGCTGGTTGAAAACACAAAAGAGGAGGTTCGCTTTCATCTTTCCAAATGATTGAACAAATATGAGGACGCTCATCGCTATTGGAAATAACATCCATTTTCAAGGATTTCACCACAGTTTCATGCTTAAAAGGGTTCAAAAAATACATTTGCAACAATTTCATTTTTATCTGGTTATAGAAAACTGAAAATGATCGCCACTCCTTCCCGTCATACCGAAATTCAGCGTAGGCAGGCATTTACATTTTACATCATCCTCGCAGGGATTTTTATCGCCTGCCTGGTGGGTGGAAACCTCATTTTCCAAAAATTCTTTTCGTGGACGCCATTTTATTGGCTGGACTTTGGGGCTTTAGAAACCTCCACCTGGCATCGGCTTACGCACCATACTTTCGAAATTTCCGTTGGCATTATCCCCTATCCGCTCACCTTTTTGATCACCGATATCATCAGCGAAATATATGGCCGTAAAAAAGCCAATCTGGTCGTTTTCGCCGGACTTTTTGCGACTTTGTTTATTTTTCTCATCGTTTTGCTCGCCGATCTGGCACCCGCTGCAAACTTCTCTCCGGTAGATGACGCCATGTTTTCAAAGGTTTTTGGATACACCGGTCTCGCACTGGTTGCTTCCATGGTGGCCTATCTTCTGGCTCAATTGATCGACATCCGTTTGTTTCATTTTTGGAAGCGCATCACAAAGGGCAAGATGCTTTGGGTGCGCAACAATTTTTCGACCATTGCTTCTCAATCTGTAGACACGGCCGCGGTGTTGCTACTCCTCTGCGCTTTTGGTGCGATACCCTGGGAGCTATTTTTTATCCTTTTTATCAACGGATTCATTTTCAAAGTGATCATTGCGCTCCTGGACACGCCACTTTTCTATCTCGCATCGGCGCTTGCGCGAAAGAAATTTGGTTTGAAAGTTGGTGAGGAAATTGAATTTCTGTAGATAGGTTTACAAGAATTTAGTTGGAATTTTAACATTCCTTTTTCAATTTGAGTAGCTTTGCAGGCTGAATAAAGACCCCCGTTTTTCATGTTGAAAATCAAAGCATTTTTCACCCTGAGTCTGGCTTTTTTCGCCATCCTGATTCAGGGTTTTTCGCAGGTCTACGAACCTGTTTCATGGAAAATTGAAGTAAAAGAAACCTCCGATACGGAAGCCGAAATCCGATTTATAGCGGCCATCGAAAGCGGTTGGCACGTCTACGCCACTACCCTTCCATCCGACGATGGACCTATTGCCACCTCATTTACCCTCGAACCATCTGCCGCTTTCGCGAAAAAAGGCGATGTAAAACAAGGCAAGTTCAAAACGGAATACGACCCAAATTTTGGGATGGACCTGAATTACTTTGACAATCAGGCGACTTTCATTCAGACCATCGTCCGGAATTCGGAAAAAAACTTCAACGTCAAAGGGTACCTCACTTTTATGGTCTGCAACGACCAAATGTGCCTGCCACCGGAAGATGTGGAGTTTGATGTAAAAGTACAGGGAGCAGGGGGGAAAAGTACCGCGGAATCCGACATGAAACCTCAGGGAAAAAGCAGTAGCATCGCTTTTCCCGGTTCACCTCCATCAGGCCAACTTCTTCCTTCAATGGGAGGGACTGCTTCTTCAAATGGCATCCTTCAACCTGTTCAGTGGAGCTTTTCCGTTGAAAATGAAACGGACTCCACAGCTGACCTTGTTTATCAAGCCGACATTGCCGAAGGTTGGTATATGTATTCGCAATTCATCGAAGAAACGGAAAGCGCAGGTCCCCTCCGGTTCACTTTCGAAAATTCTGTTGGATATGAGAGACCAGACACCATTGAAGAATTCGGAACCAAAGAAAAATTTGATTCGCTTCAGGGGATGGATGTGGTCTACTTCGAGGGAAAGGCAAGGCTGGTGCAAACCATCAGAAAAGAATCAGAAAAGAATTTTTCGGTAGAAGGTTATTTGACCTTTTCAGCCTGCAACAACTATCTCTGTCTAAGTCCGGAAGATGTAGACTTTAAATTTGATTTGAAACCAGGGCAATCTGAATTTTCTACCGAACCCGATACCGAAAGTAACCGCAGCAATTGGGGTATTTTCATCATTGCATTTTTCAGTGGCTTTGCGGCTTTGCTCACGCCGTGCGTTTTCCCGATGATCCCGATGACGGTGAGTTATTTCACCAAACAAAGCAAAACAAGGGCTGCGGGAATCCGCAACGCGGTGATTTATGGGCTTTCCATCATCCTCATTTATGTAGCGCTTGGGGTTGTGGTGACGGCTATTTTCGGAGCTTCGGTATTATCTGAACTCGCCACGGATCCGTGGTTCAATATGTTTTTCTTTCTGCTTCTGATCATCTTTGCGATTTCTTTCCTTGGAGCTTTTGAAATTACCCTTCCCAGTTCCTGGATCAACAAAGCCGATTCACAAGCTGATAAAGGGGGGATGATTGGCATCTTTTTTATGGCACTCGTGCTGGCTCTGGTTTCCTTTTCCTGCACAGGACCCATCGTCGGCACACTCATCGTGGAAGCCGCATCGAAAGGTGGATCTGCACCAGCAATAGGCATGCTCGGTTTTTCACTGGCCATTGCCCTGCCGTTTACGTTGTTTGCCGCTTTCCCTGGTTGGATGAATTCACTGCCTCAATCGGGCGGGTGGCTCAACTCGGTAAAGGTTACTTTGGGATTTCTGGAATTGGCTTTTGCTTTCAAATTCCTGTCAAACGTAGATCTCGTGATGCAGTGGCATTTTCTCGAAAGAGAAGTCTTTTTGGCCATCTGGATCGTCATTTTTACGCTGCTTACTTTTTACCTTTTGGGAAAACTCAAACTGGCACACGACAGCGACCTGCCTCATATTTCGGTCACGCGGCTGTTTCTGGCCATTGTCACGGGGGCTTTTGTGATCTATCTCATCCCTGGCATGTGGGGCGCACCACTAAAATTGATCAGTGCTTTCCCGCCGCCGCTGCAATACAGCGAAAGTCCGCAAGGTGTCGGATTTATTGGAGGCAGTGCCGGTGGCTCCTCACACGCCATCGCAGACGACCAACATGTGGGTCCGCAGGGCATTTTTGTTTACCACGATTACGACAAAGGTTTTGCGAAAGCGAAAGAACTTAATCTGCCCGTGATGCTCGATTTTACCGGCCACGCCTGCGTAAACTGCCGTAAAATGGAGCAACAGGTTTGGAGTGATCCGGAAATAAAACGCAAGCTTTCTGAAGAGGTGATCCTCATTTCTCTGTATGTGGATGAACGCACTCCCCTTCCGGAAAATGAACAAATCGAGGTAGAACTTGGCGGTGGCCGCAAGAAAAAATTGCGCAACGTCGGCAATAAATGGGCAGCTTTTCAGGAAATAAATTACGGAATTAACGCCCAGCCATATTACGTCATTCTCGACCACGACGAGAATCAGCTGGTAGAGCCGGCCAATTATCAGGACTATGGGTCGATTGACAAATTCAGTGATTGGCTGAACAGAGGTATCAAGATGTTTAAATAACGGTCGGGCTTATTACCAGAATATGTGAGACTTTTTCCGGGCGATTGCCTCTCAATCATCTCTTTTGATTTGTAGATGAAGAATAA
>JBBSDD010000341.1:0-4000 GCA_038249755.1 Flavobacteriales bacterium
AACGTAAATCACGTGGGTGATAAGAAATCGGTTTTAAAGCCGCACGTTTCTTAGCCTGAGCGTTGTAATACATAAAAGCAAAACCTTCGCCAATAGGATACACTTCCGGAATTTTGAAAATTGTAACTTTTAAGTTACCTTTACCTGTATGGAAAAAGTTAGGGAAGTAATCCAGTACAAACATTATTTCGAGGAGTTTCTACTTGCTCAACCTAAGAAAGTTCAGGACAAAATATTTAAGGTGATTGAAATTATCGAGTTGTATCAGCACGTGCCGAAAAAATACCTCTCACCAATGATCGGTTACAAAGGATTGTTCGAGGCTCGAATAAAACTGGGATCTGACATTTGGCGTGTATTTTGCTTTTTTGACAAAGGAAAACTTGTTGTTCTGCTGAACGGATTTGTAAAGAAAACGCAAAAGACACCAAAAAAATATATTGAAAAAGCAATGCGCTTAATGAAAGAATATTACGAAGAAAAAAATAAAGACAATGGAAACTAAAAGTTGGAAAGAAATAAAGAACAACGTTTACGGAAAGAAAGGAACTGAACGTAGGGACGAGCTTGAACGAGATTTTGAATCGTTTAAAATCGGTTTGCTTATACGAAATGCGAGAGAAGAAAAAAATTTGACTCAAGAGCAGCTTGGAGAACTAATTAATAAAAAACGGACTTACATCTCACGAGTGGAAAACAATGGTAGTAACCTGACTTTAAAAACCTTATTTGACATCGTTGAAAAAGGGTTTGGAGGAAAGGTAAATATCTCAATCGACATCTGAAATAAACACGTTTTACAACATTTTATAAACGTAATGCGGGCTGAACGTCTAAAAATGGATATCTTTCAAGCAACAAACATTACGGCAAATTGAAAGTGAGTGCTTCGAAATCCCGCACTACGATAATACATGCCGTTGGCATTAATTTGAGAAATGGTAAACAAAAAGAAAAGATTCATTTATTATTCAAGTCCCGAAAATTGGTTTCAAGCTGCTTTGGAATTGAATGAAGCTGTTGAAGAACTCTATTTGATTAGAGAAAAAGCACATTATTATCAAACATTTCATTTTGAAAATCAAACAACTGTAAAAAGACCTATTGTCTCTCGTGCTACTTATCTCTTAATGTCCTATGCCTTAGAGAATTTATTAAAAGGAATTGCTGTTTTGAATAATCCTGAATTAGTAAATAAAGGAAAACTTCAAAAAGAAATTAAAACTCATGACTTGAATGAACTTTCTAAATTAAATCACTTTAGACTAAATGATGAGCAAAAGGAATTTCAATCTGTTTTATCAACACAATGTGTTTCAAATGCTCGTTATCCTGTTGGATTAAATGAACAAATAGCACTAACTGACCCGTTAATTACAAAAAAAGATTACTTTATTTATGAAAATATTTTTAAAAAATACAAACGATACCTGGCGAAAGAATTTAATAAAAAAGGATGGGAAAGTGGATTAAATGATTCCGATTTAAGAACAGAACCAGGCGAATTCAAATTTTTTGAAAATAAAAACTAAGGCCAACACCATATATAGGCTATAGCTGGGTCTGCGCTCATTTGGAAAATCTACGATTTCCTAAAGTTAGTTTATATTTGGAGAGGTTCGTACTAAAAAACGCCACAGCTTATATACAAATCCGTTGTTCTCAATTAAAATGAAAGTCATATTCATACGCTCGCTCCTTCTCTTGTCACCTGTGCTTAAAGCTCATGAGTTCATAGACAGGATATATAACAAAAATTGTAGGTTAATAGACCCGGGCACATCAATTTTCTCTGAATTCATCAAATAACGATTGACTTACTAAAAGATAGACTGGTTACTTGGAAGGTAAGCCACCTGCTTTCAGAATTAAAAATCAGGACAAAACCTGTTCAGTTACTATGAACGCTGCTTATAATGCATCTGGGATTTTTGAATGGGCTAAAGAAAACTTTGACCCTGTCTAGGCTTCCCATAAAATGGACGGGTTGATAGTAAAAAAAAATGGATTGATATTTTACGTGTCAAAATCGAAGCTGAATTGAGCTCTGCTGGAGAGCACCTCACCAGGAATAGATTTTGACCACGGAGAAAGGGAGTGCATTTCACCACGCCCCGAGCGTGGCAACTGCTATGCTGCCCACATTCCCCACCTCAAATTTCTATTATCTTTGGCGCCATGGCAGGAAATACCTTTGGTCAAATCTTTCGGCTTACCAGTTTTGGTGAATCACATGGCGTGGCCATCGGGGGCATCGTGGATGGTTGTCCGGCCGGACTCGAACTCGATTTGAATGCCGTTCAGACCGATCTCGATCGCCGCCGTCCGGGCCAGTCAGACCTCACCACGCCGCGCAATGAGTCGGATACCGTGGAATTTCTCTCGGGCATATTTGAGGGAAAATCGACCGGAAGTCCCATCGCTTTTCTCATCAAAAACAAAGATCAGCACTCCAAAGATTACGATGCACTCAAAAATGTATACCGGCCTTCGCATGCCGATTTTGTATTTGACGCCAAGTACGGTCACCGCGACCACCGCGGAGGCGGACGTTCGAGTGCGCGCGAAACCGCCAGCCGCGTGGCAGCGGGTGCCATCGCACGGCAGTTTCTCGCCTCAGAGGGCATCACCATCCAGGCATTTGTAAGCGCCATTGCCGAAGCCCGCCTCGATACCGCCGCTGAGGATATTGATTTTTCCCTTCCGGAAAATGAATTGCGATGTCCCGATGAAAAAACAGCAGCCGAAATGCGTCAGCTCATCGAAGAAGCCCGCGACACGGGCGATACCCTTGGAGGCATTGTCACCCTCATCGCCAAGGGTGTGCCAGCGGGATTGGGCGAACCCGTATTTGACAAACTCCACGCCGACCTCGGCAAGGCCATGCTCAGCATCAATGCGGTAAAAGGATTTGAGACGGGTAGTGGATTTGGTGCCGCCGCGATGCGTGGAAGTGTGCACAACGATGCTTTTTCGAAAAAAGAAGGAAAGACCAGTACAAATACCAACAACAGCGGCGGAATTCAGGGAGGTATCAGCAATGGGATGGATATTGTGTGCCGGGTGGCTTTCAAACCCGTAGCCAGTATCCGAAAAGAGCAGGATACCCTCACCCGTGCCGGCGAATCGACCACCATCAAAATCGAAGGCCGCCACGACCCCTGCGTGGTGCCGCGCGCAGTGCCGATCGTAGAAGCCATGGCCGCGCTCGTACTGGCCGACCACCTGCTCCGCAACCGAACTTCTAAAATCTGATATGAAAAAACTTCCCCTGCACTGGAAGATCATCATCGGCCTCGTGTTTGGTATCGCCTGGGCATTTGCCGCGAGTTATTTTGGTTGGAATAAATTTACGCAGGACTGGATTGATCCGTTTGGGGTCATCTTCATCCGCATGTTGAAATTCATTGCGGTTCCCCTCGTGCTATTTTCAATTATTGCGGGTATTGCCGGCCTAAAGGATATTACGAAACTGGGTCGGCTTGGTGCCAAAACGCTGGGAATATATCTGATCACCACAATTTTTGCCGTTGGACTCGGTCTTGTTTTGGTCAACACCATCAAGCCAGGCGAATTCGTAGACAAAGAGTCGCGCATCAAAAACCGCATCGCCTATGAAGCTTGGGCCGTGGCTACCCCTGGTGTGGGTATACTCGATGGAGAGAATTTTACCGAAGATCCGCAGTATGCCAAATATCTCGACACTGAAGCCATTGCAGCCCAGGAAGCCAAAAACAAAGAAACAGCTGGTGCACGTGTGCAAACAGCCGAAAAATCAAAAACAGCGGGACCCCTCCAATTTCTTGTCGACATGGTTCCGGAAAATATCATTCTGTCCATCGGCGACAACGGTCTGATGCTTCAGGTGATATTCTTTGCGATATTTTTTGGCGTATGCCTGGCCATGCTGCCAGAGGAGAAAGTCGGTGCGCTGAAAAAGTTTGTAGAATCGACCAATGAGGTTTTCCTCAAAATGGTGGACGTGATCATGCAGGCCGCA
>JBBSDD010000342.1:0-3992 GCA_038249755.1 Flavobacteriales bacterium
ATTCTGTGGTCTCCAATATTTAATACGTTTCTGTGGTCTCCCTGACTGCTGTGGCAGTTGAGTAATTTATCTGCACACTGGCGTGCATAGGCTACGTGGGTTTTTTATAGTCTTTGAAGTAAATTGTGACAACTGAGCTTAGCGTCACAACCGAAGGACGTAAGAAACGGGGATGTGAGACTTGAGTCTTTAACTTTGGAAAAGCTTTCTCCGGGTAGCAAAAATAAATTGCAATCTCTCAAATTCAAATTCGGGTGAGCATAAATTATTCGTTACTTTCCGTGATGAATAAGCTTCTACAAACTGCTTTTGTGGTAGGAATCTTTTTGATGTCCACTTTGCATTGCGCTTTTGCACAAGATAATGACAGCCTTAAGACGAAATATATTTCCGCACAGGAAGCACAGGAAGAATTCCGTCTTGTGCATGATTTGATAAACACCTTCCATCCCGACCCTTTTAAATATACCGCTGCGCCAGCTTTGGAATCTTCCAAAAATGAATTCCTTGCGGAAATAACGGATTCCATTTCGGAATCAGAAATGCACATCATTCTGCGCCGGTATCTCAGACAAGTCAGATGCGGTCACACTGTGGCACAGCCATCCGCACAATGGTACGCGGACCAAGTGAAACATGCTAAATTTTTACCATTAAGGGTTTTGATGCATCATGAGAAGATTTATGTAGATACCTGTATTGGAGAGCTTCCGCCAATGGAGCGCGGTTCAGAAATCATCTCTATCAATGGAATATCCGCCAATAAAATTTTGGCTGATATGAGAGCGATGCAACCTCAAGACGGTGAAGCCGATAAATTTGCAGATTATCACATCGGAAAGAGCTTTACCACCTACTTTGCATTCTTATATGGCTGTACAAATCAATACGAAATTACTTTCAAATTAAATAATGAAACCGCGTATATTCAAACCCTGCCCGGATTAAAAGCGGGCAGTACCAAATCAGGTCAGGTAGGTCCTGTTTCATCTTTTTTCCCAAAAGCCGACACTGTAGTTACCATGGATGGCGCGGTGTTTACGCACTTACCGGATCAACCGGAAGTTTTTTATCTCGATATAGAAACTTTTGCAACTTCCGGTTACAGGAAATTTTACCGAAAGGTTTTTGATAGACTGGCAGATCAACACAATGCCAGTCTGATTATTGACATCCGCGACAATGGCGGGGGCTATTTTCCGAACACCAATAAACTGTTGCAATATATTTCCGACAGCACTTTTTATTTTACATTCCACCGGCCCCGCACAAAACCAGAAAAGAATCCACATATAAAAATGGGATTTTTCAGCCGCCTGACGCGATCGGGATTTTCACTCCTCCATGATCCATACAAGGTGGATTCTGTGCGCACCTACCGCATTTCATACAAGCCAAAACGAAATATAAACTTTACTGGTCCTGTTTACTTGCTTACCAACGGAGGTTCGTTTTCCATGAGCGGCTATCTGGCTGCCAATCTAAAGCATTCTGAGCGGGCAATTATAATCGGACAGGAAACAGGTGGTGGGGCATCCGGTTCAAACGGCATCCTGGCAAATAAGGTCGTGCTGCCATACTCTGGTATCCGAATCAACCTACCTTACTACCACCTGGAACACGAATTGAAAGATGAAAGCGGTGTACGGCCAGACCATTTAATATCATATAGCCTGGAAGAGCGCTTACAGGGAAGAGACAAGGAATTCCAAAAG
The DNA here is from genome assembly GCA_038249755.1 of Flavobacteriales bacterium. GTDB lineage: Bacteria > Bacteroidota > Bacteroidia > Flavobacteriales_D > Cryomorphaceae > JBBQZU01. The sequence goes on from JBBSDD010000342.1 coordinate 1,716, forward strand.
GTTTTGGATTTAATTGGTGGTGGTGATCGCTAAATGTCGCCAACGAAAGTTTTAATCCCCGATTCAGATCGCTCCGGGGAAATTTCCCCGAAGCTTCTGAACCTGACCAATCGTCTCACCGAATTGTACTTTAAAATTTTATTCCTGTCCTGATGTCAAGTATGAATTAAATTGGATATCCAAACCTCTCGTTCAGGTTTTCGGCTATCCCACACTGTACATCAAAATAAATACGCTTTCCGATGGTGCACTGCACACCGGTTGTGAAAATATAACCGGATTGAAAAGTTCTATTGTCTCCATACATCGAACCGTATTGCTGCCTGACTCCGGCGGCAATATAATTGGCCGAAAGTCCATTCCCTCCTTTTCCATTGCGGATGCGCCTATGCATGTTGTAATACCACCTGCCTTCCGCTATAAATTCCGCACCGCTAAATGTTGGTCTATTTCTATAGAATTCAGATCTCTCATTGGGGCTATTTGCTGCGAACAGGAATACTTCCGAATTTACATTTAGCGAAATTGAGGAATTGAATAATTTATGTTCCAGTGCTATCGAAGGTTGAAATCTTCCGAAGAATTGGCTTTGAGCTGGAGAATAATGAATTCCGATTATTTCGGATAAATTAAATTTTAGCATAAATCTCTCCACTTCAAAACATTTAACTATAGGACATACCCTGTTTCTGTCGATGTTATTATTCTGATTAAATACCAAACCGAGTCCCAATGAACTACTGGTTTCCAAATTCAAATAGCCTTTTGACGTAAAAGGATGAAAAATTTCAGTCTTTCGATATCCGGCAAGAAATCCCAAATCAATCAGACCATTACCGAGAAATCGACGTTGTATACCCCAACGTGCATAAAACATATCTGAATTAAACCCATTGTGAAAATACCCACCGGCAACATAATTACCGGACATATTTCGGACTCCCAATCTTTTGCTACCATAGTACCACCGCAACTCGGCATACAATTGAATTCTGCCAGCTCCCCAGATCGCTTGTGCCATAGCCGAAGTATACGGAAGCAGTTCCCGCTCCACACCGATGCCTATCGCCGGCACCCGCAACATAAATTTCGTCTCCTCATGCATCATAAATGCATATTCCAGCGGACTCATATACTGTATGATGGAATCTTTTCGGTTATTCTCCCACAGAGAATCCTGAGTTTGGGAAAATGCCTGGCACTGCACCAAAAGGAAAAGTGAAAAAAGAAAAAGTGCCTTTTTCATCGAGTATTTTTAAAACTTAATTCCAATTTGTGCTTCACCAAAAAATTCAAATTGAAATCCCACGTTTTCTACTGGAAGTGAATAAAAATAGCGTTCTTGTCTCGCACCGACTGCCACATCGAAGTATAAACGTCCGCCCAAAGTGCGTTGAATACCCGTAGAGAAAAACGGAAGTACTCTTCTATCTATGTTTGATGATATATTTGATTCCGATTCACCTAATTGTGATTTTCCTATAGAATAATATCCTCCAATCCCCGAAGCGACATAATTCCCTGATAGACCATTTCCACCTTTGCCAAGACGCATTCGCCGGCCCATGTTGTAATACCAGCGACCACCAGCAGCCCATTCCAAAGAAATGCCCGAAGCCGTCCAATTAGTGCCATCTGAAATATTTATACTATACTCTTCTAGACTCCCCCTTATATTCAGATTAATGGAAAGTGGCAAGTCAAATATTTTCTTCTCCGCAGCAACCTGGGGATTAAAAGCCAAATATCGATGAGGCCTGCCCGGAATCGATATAAAATTAATATTGATTAAATCTGAAAAATTTATTTTCAACAAAAATCTTTCAATTTCATGGCATTTTACAACAGGACACAATCGGTCTCTGTCCAAAACTGATTTTTCTCCAAATACAAATCCAAAACCCAACGAAACTGGCGATTTTATAAAAAAGCCCATGCCAGATATTTCTTGTTCGTTTGAAAAGTTAAATCCAGCCACAATTCCAATATCCGCCAGCCCATTTCCCAGTATCCTGCGTTGCATACCCCACTTTGCGTAATATCCGAGTGAAGGATAGGTATAGTTAAATGGTTCAGATCCGAATTTTGCTCCTGCAGCAACGTAATTACCCGACATATTGCGTACGTTTATCCTTCGACTGCTATAGTACCAGCGGAATTCTAATTCAATATTCATAATTGCATTTCCCCCTCCTATCCCCAAAATGGGAGCATGAATTTGCGACATTAGCGTAAAATACGGCAGGATCTCAACTTCAGCACCCACGCCGAATACAG
>JBBSDD010000343.1:0-3980 GCA_038249755.1 Flavobacteriales bacterium
CCGGAGGAACCGCCCCTTACAACTACAGTTGGAATGATCCTTTAAATCAAACTTCTCCTACAGCCAATAATCTCGCCGCGGGAACTTACACCCTGAGTGTGACAGATGACAACAACTGTTTGGCTACGCTCACTGTCATCATCAATGAACCAGCAGAACCTTTGGGTGGGATCATCTCTCAGATCACAAATGTTTTGTGTTTTGGAGGTAATTCAGGGCTGGCGACCGTCATGGGCACCGGAGGAAGCGGATCATACAGCTATGCGTGGAATGACCCTTTAAATCAACAAACCTCCACAGCTACAGGTTTGTCGCCTGGTGAATATACGGTTGTCATTACTGACAATAACGGTTGCCCGGAAGGTGTGGAAATTGACATTATGATCACTGGGCCGGATTTTGCACTTCTCCTGGATATTACTCCATCTGTTTTTCCTGGTGGAAACAACGTGGCTTGCGCGAACGACAGCACCGCAACATTAGACCTCACCATCTCCGGTGGTACCCTGCCTTATTCCATCCTTTGGAATCTGCCCGGGCTTGAAACAAGCACAGTAGAAAATCTGACAGATCTCGCTCCTGGAGTATATGCAGTAACCGTCACTGATGGAAACGGATGTACCGAAACCGCTTCTATCATCCTCACCGCTCCCGAGCCGATTTTTATTTCATCAGTAACAACACCCAGCGAGTGTTTTGGATTACCTTCCGGAAGCATCGATCTCAGTATTTCTGGCGGTGTGGCCGATTATACCGTAGAATGGAATGGTCCAAACGGCTTTACGAGTACTCTCTTGTCACTTACTGATCTGGAAGGCGGTATTTATAATCTGACAATTACCGATGCCAGCGGCTGCGTTTATATTGATGTGGTTACCGTAATTCAACCAGAAGATCTTGTTATTACTGTCGATTCCCTTTCAAATTACAATGGATTCAACACCCGATGCTGGAATAGCCAGGACGGCGGAATCTACATCACTCCTTCAGGAGGTGTTTTTCCTTACAGTTATCAATGGAATCGCCCAAACAATCCCAATTTTTCCAATCAGCAGGATGTTACAAACGTGCCTGCCGGATTTATCGAGGTGGTCCTGATCGATGGGAACAATTGTATTCAAAATGAAATTATTGAACTCATAGCACCTGCCCCCATCGAAGTGGATTTTGACGTAAGTCTTTTTCCAAACGGATTTAATGTGAGTTGTGCCGAAGCGAATGATGGAAGAATTGAAGCTTTGCCCTCGGGTGGAAATCCTGGATATACTTTTCTCTGGATAGGTCCTGACGGATTTGGTCCTGCTTTTACCAATCCGATAGAAAATCTCGGAGCGGGCGAGTACAGCGTGATCGTGCGGGATGCAAATAATTGCATATTTGGAGAATCTATTGAAATCTCTGCGCCAGAATCATTTTCGATTTCGCTCCTGGCAGAAACCTTTAACGGCAGCAATATAAGCTGCAATGGTGGAGAAGACGGTATCATCAATTTGATCGTTTCCGGAAACGGCGCTCCGTATCAATATCTTTGGACAGGGCCCAACGGATTCTCCAGTGTTACCGAAGATCTTTTCGGTGTGGAAGCCGGTGAATACTGCGTGACAGTCACAGATGTAAATGATTGCAATCAATCTATGTGTATTGTTCTCTCAGAACCTGCATCTGTGAATGTTTTGATCGAGCCTGGCGTTTATGCAAATGGTCAAAACCTTACATGTGCCAACGCCGCGGATGGATTTATCTCCACCACAATTTCGGGTGGAATTGCGAACTATGTAATAAGCTGGACCGGACCAAATAATTTCACATCTGCCAACGCCAATTTGACGGGACTGCCCGCAGGTACATATTGTCTGAATGTCAATGATGCCAACGGATGTATTTTTACTGATTGTGTGGAACTGTCAGCTCCAACTCCCCTGATAATTATACTTGAAGGAGCGCAACAAATTCTATGTGCAGGGGACGAAACAGCTTCTGTTTCCTCCTTTGTCACAGGCGGTCAACAAGGTTATTCATATAGTTGGACCGGTCCAGATGGTTATACAGCAAACACCGAGAGCATTGAAAATCTCGAAGTAGGATTGTACTGTCTTACAGTGACCGATGCAAACAATTGCACACAGGAATCTTGTATTCTACTGGCTACTCCCCTTCCCTTAATTGCTACACTTCAAACCTCCACTTTCAATGGTGGTTTCCAAATTGGATGTAACGGTGGTAGTTCCGGATCAATTCTCCCTACGCCACTGGGTGGTTCGGCACCTTATACATATTTATGGTCCGGGCCAAATGGCTTTTCAGCCAATACAATGGCGATCCAAAACCTTGCTGCTGGAACTTATTGCCTTGGCTTGACAGATGTCAATGGATGTACATTTGAAATTTGCTCCACTTTGAGTGAACCGGCTGCACTTCAAATAAATCCTGTCATTGAGGTTCCGGATTGCTCCACTGGTGAACCAGCAACTGTCGACCTCAATGTAAGCGGGGGAACTGCCCCATATAGCTTCAATTGGAATATTGGACAAAATTCAGAAACTGTAACCCTTGATGAAGGAGTCTATTCTGTGATCGTCACAGACGCCAATGGATGTTCAATTACCGAGACAATAACAATTGATATACCGCAGGGCATCGAATTAAATTTGTTTTCGGCTGTCGTAAACGGCGGTTTCAATATTGGATGTTTTAACAGCAATACGGGTGCGATCAATGCGACTATTCTCGGTGGTCAGGGCAATCTGACGATCAACTGGAGTGGGCCCAATGGATTTACAAGTGCGAGTGAAGATCTCAACGCGTTGGTGGCAGGTCAATACTGTCTTGAAGTTTCTGATGAACTTGGCTGCACAGCGCAAACTTGCATGACGCTTACCCAGCCTGCTGCGATTGCGTTAACCACAGTTACCGGATCAGCAGGATGTAATATTGGGTCAGACGGGCAAATCAGCGTCATTCCATCAGGCGGTGTACCAACATTTACTTATCAATGGACAGGACCAAATGGTTACAGCGGAACTGGATCTTCAAATTCTCAACTTGTTCCCGGAGAATATTGCATTACAGCCACCGACCAAAATGGTTGTCAAGCGACTTCATGTGTTATAATTTTTCAATCCATTCCACTTGATATAGCGCTTTCAAGCGCGGAGTCAAACGGATATAATGTGGCATGTTTTGGAGACAACACAGGAAATATAACGTCAATTGTATCTGGTGGAAATGCACCTTACATGTACAACTGGACTGGTCCGATGGGTTATTCTTCAACCATCCAAAACCCCTCTGACTTGGTAGCGGGTGAATACTGTCTCACTATTCTGGACGCCAATTTTTGTTCCTTTGAAATATGTATTACACTTTCCGAGGCACCGGGCATCGATTATAACACCACCATCGCTGAATTTCCAAATGGATTCAATATTAGTTGTCGTGATGCATGTGATGGTTCTCTCGAAATTTCTTTAACAGGCGGAGCGGAACCTATTGCGCTCAACTGGTCGGGTCCAAATGGTTTTAATTCAAATCTCGCCAGCCTGAATAATCTTTGTGCCGGGAATTATACCTTGGTAACAGTGGATGCCAATGGATGCGAACAATCCAGCGTGTATACCCTGACCCAGCCCGGGCTCCTTGCGGTAATTCTGGACAGCCCGGCATTTCCGGGTGGCACTGAAATTAGCTGCTTTGGCGATGCCAATGGTGTAATCAATGCGATTGTCACAGGTGGGTCTCCCGAATTTTCTTTTCAATGGAGTGGGCCGAATGGATTTTCTTCTACAGAACAAGATCTTTCCGGACTTGATGTCGGAACTTATGCTGTCACAGTGACTGACCTGAGTGGATGTAGTGACTTTGCTCAGGCAACGTTGGAACAACCGGATTCACCAGTCGTAGCGACAGCTATTGCAAATGTTTTCGCTTCGGGAGAAAATGTAAGCTGTTTTGGCGGGAATGATGGAAGCATCATAACCACC
>JBBSDD010000344.1:0-3969 GCA_038249755.1 Flavobacteriales bacterium
AAAAACTGCAAAAAGCATATACAGAACGAAAGTCACTCCGATTGTGAGTCCGATCTGGAAAAATATTGTTACTATTTTAATTATTTTATTCAACATTGACAGACTGTTTTAAATGCGCACTTATGCCAGGGGAAAGGCTCGGATGCGCCCCTAATTTAAATCATTTCTCTTACATACAAATGAAGTTCATGCACATCACTCTATTTAAGCATGCGTTCGTGTGCAATGTCTGACGGGAGGAGGGTTGGCTCTTCCTTCAGAAACTCCAGGCAAATTTTTCATTTGTGGGTTGACTTTTCAAAAAGTGCCAGGTCACCTATACTCCGGGTGTAGAATAAATATTCGGGCATTGGATGATTTGATTGGGATTCAGCTATTATCTTTATCTTTGAAAATAAACACAATGTAGGTATGCAAAGCCAATGACCAAATCACGATCGCGGTTTCTTCATCCATTGACATGCAACTTGGTGGAAAAAATCTTCAAATATTAATCAATAAAAAAATCTCAAAAAATGGATATAACACAATACATCAATTCTGACCCAAAAGTCATGCTTGGTAAGCCTGTAATAAAAGGAACAAGAATCACGGTCGAGCTTCTATTGACGAAGCTTTCAGAGGGATTCACCGCGGATGATCTCATAGAAATATATCCAAATATAAAAGAAAATGATGTAAAAGCATGCATAGCTTATGCCGCTCAGGTTATACAATCAGAACAAATCATTAAGGCCGCCTGATGAGGATTTTGGCAGATGAAGGATTTAATGGGAAATTTGTAAATCAACTTCGGACTTCCGGATTTTCTGTAGACTGGATTTTGGAGCAGCATTCTGGAATAAGTGATGATGAGGTTATTGAGATCGCGCGATCCAACAAGCAAATTCTATTGACAGAAGACAAAGATTTTGGTGAATGGGTCTTTGCCCATAAGTAAGCGGGCTTAACATTATATTGCTGAGATATTCAAAAGAGGAATCGGATGGCATGATAGAAACCCTGAATTTTTTCCTCGAAAATGAGCAATTCTCAGAACATTCGAATGAATTTATCGTGATGACAAAAAACAAGATCCGCAGGCGTAGGATTTAACATCAACTTTGCGCCGAGAGTCCCGCTCCCCGGCATTTGCAATGCAGTGGAATAGGGTTCGCCTTCTCACTTCGAAGGTAGGTTTTGATCGTTTTCTGAACGGAGCTCAATGTGCTGTGAGATTTTGATGTTTGGGTTGGGAGAGGAATGGTATATTTGGGGATTCTGAATAGCTGAGTTTGTCAACCAAAAAAAGTAGCAAAGGTAATTGTAATGATTTTGTTAATGGTATCATACATTATTTATGAAGTTGGATAAAAGACCTGTAGTAATTGATTTATTTGCGGGAGCAGGTGGTCTTAGTCTTGGTTTTGAGCAGGCAGGATTTGATGTGATTTGCGCCGTCGAAATTGATCCTATCCACGCTCTGATTCATGAATACAATTTTCCATACTCTAAGGTTATTGTCCAATCAGTTCGAGACATTGACGGTGATTACATTCGTGAAGTATGTGAACTTAGCGAAACTGATGTGATTGATGTTGTAGTTGGAGGTGCACCCTGCCAAGGGTTTTCCATGATTGGACAACGTGCTATTGATGATCCAAGAAATTCTCTGGTTCAGGATTATATTAGGTTAATAAAAGAGTTAAAGCCAACACATTTCCTTTTTGAAAATGTAAAAGGATTGACTATTGGCAAGCACAAAAAGTTTCTGCAGGAAATTATTGAGGAATTGAAGACTTGTGGATATTCAATTAAGCTTCCTTGGAAAGTATTGAATGCAAAAAATTTTTCGGTTCCGCAAAGCAGGGAGAGACTCTTTATTCTCGGATCTAAAATTGGACATGAGCTTCCGACTTATCCATTATCGACAAATAATCCTGTTACTTGCAAAGATGCATTAGGAGATTTACCAGACGCTGAGGAGTTCGATGAACTCCGTAAAACAGATTTTGTTGAAGCTAAATATTTGAAACTTCCTATTGGCTACTCTGCTGCAATGAGATGTTCTAATAATGCAGCCTGGAAATACGGTTATCAGAGATTATGGAACTCAAAAATCATTACCAGCAGCCGTAGATCCGAACATTCGGAAATCTCAAGAGAAAGGTTCGATTCGACGAAGCAAGGTACAGTTGAACCGATTTCTCGATTTTTCAGGCTTCCAATGGATGGTTTTTCCAATACGTTAAGGGCGGGAACGGATGCTTCGAGAGGCGCTTTCACCAGTCCTCGGCCAATACATTATAAGTATGCCCGATGTATTACAGTGAGAGAAATGGCAAGATTACACGGTTTTCCAGATTGGTTTAGATTTCATTCCACCAAATGGCATGGCGCAAGACAGATAGGTAATGCTGTCCCTCCACCATTAGCCTATAGTTTGGCAAAGGAAATAATGGCAGTTTTACCTTATAAGCCGTTCCAGCCAAAAACGAAAATCAAACTTGGTGATTCTGATTTTCTGAACATGGATATGTCCAAAGCATCTAACTATTGGGGTATCAAGGTACCTATTGGAAAAAGGGACAGAAAGAGTGGTCTAAAGAAAAGAAATCAACTAGAAATTGAGGAATTTAAGAGAAATTAAGGGTGACCAAGCAATCGAACAGATACCAGCAATTAATTGAAAAAATCTTCTTTGACAATTATAAAAAAGGCAAGAAAGAGGTGTCCTTTCACAGGCATGATTTTGAGTCATCAGCTAAAGAATTGAACTTAAAGTTGCCCAAAAACCTGGGAGATGTCGTTTATTCAATTAGATATCGGACAAAATTGCCAGATTCCATTCTTGCGACACAATCAAAAGGGATGGAATGGATAATTGAAGGAACGGGCCGTGCGAAATATTCTTTTAAGTTGGTGAAAGTTAATAGAATAATACCTAATCCTGATCTCATTACCATAAAAATCCCAGATTCAACTCCGGAAATTGTTTCACAGTATTCATTATCTGATGAACAAGCTCTTTTGGCAAAGATTAGGTACAATAGATTGATTGATATCTTTCTGGGGCTTACAACTTATTCTTTGCAAAACCACTTACGAACTACCGTCAAATTAGTCGGCCAGATCGAAATTGATGAGATGTATGTAGGTATCGACGAACGTGGAAGACATTTCGTAATGCCGGTACAAGCCAAAGGAGGGAGCGATCAACTTTCAGTCGTGCAAACCAGTCAGGATATTAAGTGTTGCACCGAGAAATATCCAAACCTGATTTGTCGTGCTATTTCAGCCCAATTCATGGACGACGATCTCATAGCTTTATTTGAGTTGATCGTTCAAGATGATCAAATTAAGGTAGTACAAGAAAGACATTACAAATTGGTTCCCGGTAAGAGCATTTCAGACGCCGATTTAAAGCAATATCAAAATATTAGTTGAAAGGCCTCCAAGCATTGGAATCTTTTAAAAGAATCATCTTCGCTTCGTTTGAATCCGTGTTTTAATTAATGAGCTAAAGCACCTTTATAACGAATCATGAGATTTCGAGACTTAAACGCTATTATCGCAAGAATAAACTAAGAAAATCCAGAGATTCCTGGTACCACCTCATGTGAAATCCGGCCCAATCCAATCCGCTTTTACCCGCGCAGCTCACCAAAATCCCAAATCGTAAATCCCATATCCACAATCCCAAATCCCAATCCACAATTCGTAAATTCGGCCCCAAACCCACCCGAATGCGCAACCTCCTTCTTTTCGCAGCCCTCACCGCACTCCTCACTGCCTGCGGCACAGACGACAACACCCCAATCACCATCAACCCGGCCTTTGGCGAATACGTCTTCGCCTACACTTCCGGGATTATTTCCACTTCCGATCCGATTATTGTAAAGTTGGCCCAGCCCTATTCAGGCCCCTTCCAAATGAGCGAAGCCCTGCCCGACAATATCCTGCGATTCGATCCCGCAATCGATGGTCAGA
>JBBSDD010000345.1:0-3959 GCA_038249755.1 Flavobacteriales bacterium
ATTTTCGTAAAGGGAAGGATAGCTATATAAAATGCCATTTTTAACCAGCCAAAATGATTCAAATGTCCTTATGCGCATAAGTTGGTTCTTGTGGAAAAGTGACCGAACTTGTGTTTGGTCCTTTGCAAAGGACGGAGAAAATTCAGGATATTTTACCGGGATAGTCCGCACCCATTTATGTTATGCGGATTGATTTGATGTAAATTGCGTTTGAGGCAGTAATATTCAAATAATCCCAACCATGCTTTATTCAGCGATCAACGCAAACACAATCAGGTATTTGCCCTCAAAATCAACTCAAAAAGAAATCCGAATCCCCGGCCCGATCAGATAAAAGAACCGCTCCTCATTGATAAAATATCCAAACCCTGCAAAGAGTGGAAAAGTGAGCTTGCCATCAAGCCGGGTGGGATACACCGATCCGAGCACCACAATTCCGAGGTCCCTCTGGGTATTTTCCGGATTGAAATTAAAGGCATTTTGGGCGAGAAAACCAGCACCCACTTTATACGGTTTGAGCCTGCGGATGCGCTCTTTATCGTAAAAGCTGAACTGGGCGAGCATGGCAAGTGAGATACCGCTCAAACCCGGAAATCCGTCTACGCCTACCCTTTTGATCACGAGACCTGCCGGAAACGACACATCCACATCAAATGTCACCAGCTTGCGCAACACAATTACCACACGCTGCGTGTAGCCAGCTCCGCCGTAGCGGTCCTTTTTGTGGCGGATCACCAGTTCGATACGCGACCACTCATCGAGGCTTTGGGTTTTTCTGGTAATGTATTCATTGATCCGTATATCTTCCCGGTTACAGGTTTTGCCCTGATAGAATGCAGCTCTCGGCGATGCGGGTCCGGGACAAATTTCGAGCTGTTCGATTTTTTGCATTTCGATCAGTTCACCCCGCGTGCCGGTAATCCGGATGTCGACTTCAAGTATTTGTTTCCCGTAAAAGAAATCCTGCTCATCAATGGCGTTGTAGTCAAATCCGAGGACAATATCACGCACCGTGTGGTCGTAAAGAATGGTTTGATTGAGTGTGTTGGCCACGAAATTGCCTTCGCCGTAATTTATTGTCACAAAATCAAGCGGTCTGGGACGTTCATATTCCCGAACCCCGAGCGTAAATCCGGTTTTTTGATCGTGGTTGTATATCTCAATGATTTTTTTGTTCAGGGTCACCGGTACACGTAGCCGATGCGTCACCGACCTGTCGGTACTTGTAATGGAATCGCTTTGGATGACCTGCAAATCTTCGAAATAAAACCGGGTTTGCTCGAGGCCCTGACCTTCTATGCGGACATCGATTGTTTCTCCGGGCCGGATATTGCGGTCGGTGGTCCAATCGGCTCCCTCGCGCAGGATGCTCACCTTCTCCACAGTCGCCTCGGGAGAAATATTGACATTGGTGATAAACCGGGGATTGTCGCCGTCCTTGATATACAGATATCCCTCCGTGGTGCGGTGCAGCAAGTAAGGTCTTATCATACAGAGCACCTTGTCATTGCTCAGGGCTCTTACGGTGTACAGCTCTGCGATCAGCGGCCCGCCGGGTTCTTCCTGATCTTCTATGCGATAGGTTTTGCGCATTTCCAGCAGGCGGTTGTTGTCTATCTGAATTTCCGTACCCTCGCGGTTTTCTCTGGACATAATCACACGTTTCTGGTCTGTGCGGAGAAACGCGAGTCGTGATCCTTTGACGAGAAAACCCATGTTATTTTCCGGAAGGGAGTAAACAACCCGCCCCTCACGGTTTACAAACGGACGACGGGTGGTGAGTGTAATGTTCAATTCTTTTGCGCCAAGCGAAAGGGGTATGAGCGCCAGATAGCCCACCCCATTGCGCTCAAACAGGCGATACTCAAAATGATCCGTGCGCTGCCATGTTTCATCCAGGATGAGATTCGCGAGGTTGTTTGTGGCAATTTCGAATCGCTTTTCTTCTCCGATGTAAAGATCTTCTTCGCCCCGTTCGATGGTGGCTTTGGTGTCGAAATAGGGCAACAGGGCCACAGATTTACTCTCATTTCCTGTTCGGCCTGAGATTTCGAAATTCAATCGGTGGAAATCTGATTTGGAGATCGATTTAAACCGAAGCCGGAAGCGAAAATACCCCGGCTCGATGTACGTCAGTGAATCCAGCACATCAAAATCTGCCGATGGAATAATGCGAAGCTTGTGGGTCTCAAAAAATCTGGCATCTGTTGGATAGAGTGCAATCTCTGCGACTTGCTCATCCTGGGTATATTGGAAAGCAAGGTGGCGTTCACTGCGAAACATAACTCCATGGTCCCGCAGATTGTATCGGTTGGTATCAATCGCAATTTCAACGTGCTCAAAGGGCAATCCGATTTGCGCCTGCACATGGCCGACCACACAAAACATGAGTAAACCCAAAGCGTAAATTCTCATATCTATAAAAAAATCCCTGTATGAAGCTGCAAAGGTAATGGGTTTCCCAAGAGTTGAGATCGACTTAGCCATCTGCATAAACCATTTTTAAAACTGGATATGATGCAGGCTTTTGCCAAATGTCCCGGATAAAAGAACGGCTTTTAAAATCGTGTTATATTTGTGGCACATCTATGAAATTTCCCCGTCGCAACGTCCCGCGTTGGCTCATATTCCTGATTGACACCGGTATCGTATTGGCATCACTGCTGATCGCCTATATGCTGCGGTTTGAATTTACCCTGCCGGACGTGGAAGTTGGACCGCTCATTTTTGCCCTGCCTGTTTATATGGTCATTCGGCTGGGCTCTTTTTTGGCTGGTCGCACATACGCCGGCATCATCCGCTATACAGGCACCGAAGATTCGGTGCGCATCGCAAAGGTGGTATTTTACGGCAGTGCCCTGATGGCCTTGCTGAATCCTTTGAAATTTTATTTCTGGGACGGGGCGTTCTTCCTGCCATTTTCCATTATTATTCTCGACGCCATACTCTCGGCTTCCCTTCTTATCGTATTTCGCCTTGCGGTAAAAATGGCTTATATTGAAATAAGAAATCCCAGCAGCGAGCGAAAAGCCGTGGTGATTTATGGCGCCGGTGAAGCAGGAATCATCACCAAACGCACCCTCGACCGCGACGCCCGAACGAGATACCGCGTGATTGCTTTTGTAGACGACGATCAGCGAAAACGTGGGAAACGACTCGAAGGAGCGGCTATTTACCACACCAGCGAGCTGGGACCGCTCTTGCAAAAGGACACCGATCCTACCCTGATCATTTCCATCCAACGTCCCAATCCGGTCAACAAACGAAAAGTAATTGCCACGGCGCTTGAGACGCGCACCACGGTGCTCAACATTCCCCCGGTGGAAAATTGGATCAATGGGGAACTCAATTTCAAACAAATCAAACAGGTACATATCGAAGATTTGCTCGGCCGCGATGTGATCCACCTTGATGATGGAAATGTGGAGAATCAACTCCGCGGCAAAACCATTTTGGTATCAGGTGCTGCTGGTAGCATCGGCAGTGGCTTGGTGAGACAGATAGCCCGTTACAACCCCGGTCTTATTGTAGCGCTGGATCAGGCCGAGTCGCCCGCCTATGAATTGGAAATCGAATTGCGAAAAAAAATTCCGGGCATTTCACTCGAGGTAGTCATTGGCGATATTCGCCAGCATGACAGGATGCATCGGGTATTCGATAGATTCAAACCACAAATCGTCTTTCACGCCGCGGCTTACAAACACGTGCCATTGATGGAGCTCAACCCGAGCGAGGCTGTATTGACCAATGTGCTCGGAACCAAAATATTGGTTGATCTGAGCGTGCAGTACGCCGTGGAAACTTTTGTATTTATCAGTACCGACAAAGCCGTAAATCCCACGAGCGTGATGGGCAGCACGAAACGTGTGGCGGAAATTTATGCACAGGCCAGCAATGCATTGGGTGCCACCCGGTTTATCACCACCCGATTTGGCAATGTGCTCGGCAGCAACGGCTCG
>JBBSDD010000346.1:0-3945 GCA_038249755.1 Flavobacteriales bacterium
AAAGAAGAAGGTATTCGTTGGTTTGAAGATTTGGAAATGTTTATATACTGTCATGATTTGGCCTTGAAAAAAAAAATTAGTTATTCAATGATTCACTGACAGGGTCAAAAAGACCACTGTCAGGGCACTACGGATACTCTGACAGCGGTTGAAAACCCTGTCATTAAGATGCGTGGGAGTTGAAGTACATGGCGAATGGGATTGAAGATTTTCTACTTGCCGCTGACAGGGTCGAAAAGACTACTGTCAGGGCACCGGAGCTTCATCCACTGTTCAATTACAGCACCCACTTCCCCCACCCGATCGACGATCATAAAATGAGAACCACCTTCAATCGGAACGACCGGGGTCTTTATTTTCCGGAAGGGAAACACCCTGTCCAGGGTGCCGTGGATACGCAAAACGGGGACTTCCGTGCCGCAGGGTTTCCACGCTGTGGTGGCACGGGCCCCAAACTCCATCACGCGGGCCTCGGTGCTGTGTAGCATGTCGTAAAAAAGGGACCGCCCGTGACCTGATTTGACGGTAAATTTGTCTGCAATTGTTGCGATGCGGATGAGCATCCACTTCCGTAAAACGTACGTGAGCCGGCTGCCTGACGCAAACCGCAACAACCACGGATAATCCGTGTCGCTGCAGACGGTGGAGATCAAAATCAGCCCCTCGGGTTTGCGAATTCTGGCCCATTCCTGCGCTACCATAGCGCCCATTGAAACACCACCAAGAATATACGGCTGTTCCAATGTATACTTGGAATCGAGCAGACGGGCATAGTCTGCAATCGTTTTGGACTTGCCCGGATCTTTCCACGGAAGTGCAATGATCTCATGACCAGGTGCATGCCTTTTCAACCTGTCGTAAATGCGCCCGTCGGCACCCAAACCGGAAAGCATGTAAATTTTCATTGATAGAATAATTTCCGCTGCGAAGCGTACAAACCTACCCAAACAGCATTCCACGTAAGTGCCACACCGAGAGAAATCAACCCGAACCGGCTAAAACCACCAAATATTGCGGGCGCCACCGCAATACCCAATTGGGCTGGAAGGTAGAGCAAGAAACCGATTCGGTTTAGTCGATACATCAGAACAACGCCGACGACGCTGATGCCATAAAACAGGAAATTGGCCGCTCCGAGGTTGCCGAGATTCAACATGAGGCTCAGGTAATAATCCTCCAGTTCGCCGCGAAATGTCTCGTATGAAATCGGCAGGGCGTCAAGCTGGGCATAAAGATTTTCAAGAAATGTATCGTCCACATCCACCGGTGAAATCGCACTGCTAAGCCCTGTCAACATCCCGTAAATGCCATTCACGAGGCTCAACATACACAGCACAGTGAGTAACCGGCTGCGGGTACCCATTATTTCTTCATCCATTGTCCGGGATCATTTTCAGAAATAAAAGTTTTTGCGGAAGCTATACAGGGATAGAGCGTGCGATCTTCGGGCATGAACTTCACTATTTGCCGGAAGGCGGAATGGACATCCCGAACAGCAGATGCAACACCATCAAGTCCGCGTAAATCGAGCGCCTGCAGGGCATTCATCAACTCGATACCGAGCACTGTTTCCACATTCAAGGTCACTTCCAGCGCTTTTACAGCAGCGTTGGCACCCATGCTCACGTGGTCTTCCTGACCATTGCTGGAGTCGATGGTATCTACCGAAGCCGGCGTACAAAGCTGTTTATTTTTGCTCACGATGGAGGCGGCGGTGTACTGCGGAATCATGAATCCGGAATTTAATCCCGGATTGGCCACCAGAAAGGGAGGCAATCCGCGGGTGCCACTCACGAGTTTGTATATTCTCCTTTCGGAAATGCTGCCAAGTTCGGCGATGGCAATGGCCATAAAATCAAGGGCCAGGGCGAGCGGCTGTCCGTGAAAATTACCGGCAGAGATGATGTCATCAGAATCGGGGAAAATCGTGGGATTGTCGGTCACCGCATTGATCTCGTTTTCGACCACACCTTCTGCATAGGCAATCGCATCGCGGGTAGCGCCGTGGACCTGCGGTATACATCTGAAACTGTACGGATCCTGCACGTGTTGTTTGGCTCCATAAAAAGTGGAGCTGTCGCCAAGGATGGTGCGGATATTCTCCGCAGCGATCCGCTGTCCCGGTTGACGTCTGATCACGTGTACCTGATCTTTAAAAGGTTCTGGCCGGCCATCGTATGCTTCCAGCGATATGGCGCCCACAAGGTCTGCCCAATTGAGCATTTTATTGACCTTCAGTAAAATATGAACCCCAAAAGCGCTCATAAATTGGGTGCCATTCAGCAGCGCCAGGCCTTCTTTTGAGTGGAGATTGAGTGGCTCGATGCCTTTTGATTTTAATACATCAGCAGTAGGGTGAATTTCTCCATTCCACCGCACCTCGCCAATGCCCAGGAGCGGCAGGGAAAGATGCGCCAGAGGGGCGAGATCGCCCGAAGCACCAAGGCTCCCCTGTTCGTAGACCACAGGCAGGATGTCTTCATTGTAAAACCAGATGAGACGCTCCACCAATTCCACACGCACACCGCTGTGACCGTATGAAAGTCCCTGAATCTTGAGCAGCAGCATCAGTTTCACCAGCGCAGAATCAACCTCCCCGCCGGCGCCGCAGGCATGCGACATGACGAGGTTGCGCTGGAGTTGTTCGATATCGCACCGGTTTATTTTGGTATTGTAGAGCGAACCGAATCCGGTATTGATCCCATAAATCGGATCATCGGAAGCGGCCATGCGCTGATCGAGATATTGCCGGCAACGGTTTATTTTCTCCCGGGCCGATTGGCTGAGTATCAGGTTGGATTTGGAGGAGATAATGAAGCCGACCTCGTCAATAGTAAGGTGATGGTCTGAAATTTCGTGGTTCATTCAGGATAACTTTGCGACCAGACTTTTCACATCCAACTCCTCCTGTTCTCCCGTGGTCATATTTTTTAATGTGATGGTTTTTTTGTTCAACTCTGATTCGCCAACGAGTCCAACAAAAGCAATACCCTTGTCATTGGCGTATTTCATTTGTTTTTTCATTTTGGCATTGTCGGGGTAGAGCTCCGCGCGGATGCCGGCATTTCTGATCTCCACCAGTGCATGGTGGCAAAAGTCGGCTTCCGCTTCCCCGAAATTAACAAAAAGCAACTTCGTGCCTTCTGTTTCTCCTTCCGGAAATTTGGCTGTGGCTTCGAGCAGATCGTAGATGCGATCGGCGCCAAATGAGATCCCCACACCGGAAAGTCCCGGCATGCCAAAGATTCCGGTAAGATCGTCGTAGCGTCCACCACCACAGATACTTCCCACCTGCGCTTCGGTGCGCGGCACCACTTCAAAGATGGCTCCTGTGTAATAATTCAGACCGCGGGCCAGGCTCAGATCAAAGCGGATTTGAGCTGTGTTGAGTCCCAAGCTTTTCACTTTCGTGAAAATGAATTTCAGTTCTTCGATTCCTTTGGCTCCTTCCGGAATGCCTCCCAGAATGGCTTCCACTTTTTCCAGAAGGCTGGTGCTGTCTGTGAAATTGCGGGTGGCTTCGAGGACTTCCCTCAGTTTTTCGCGGGAATTTTCGGAAAATCCCTGATCGGCGAGGTCGGCGATGACTTTGTCCATCGGCAATTTATCGAGCTTGTCGATGGCGATGGTCATGGGAACGAGCTTTTCGGGTTCACCGACGTAAGTGGCCAGAGCCGAAAGCAGTTTGCGGTTGTTGATGCGAATCTCTACCGGCAAGCCAAGTTTCGTAAAAACCTCATCAAATATCTGTACATATTCCACTTCACAGCGCAGTGAATCGGTGCCCACCACATCGGCATCGCACTGAAAAAATTCGCGGTATCTGCCTTTTTGGGGACGGTCGGCACGCCAAACGGGTTGGATTTGGTAACGCCGGAAAGGAAAGGTAAGCTCGTTTTGGTGTTGAACCACGAAGCGCGCGAATGGCACGGTGAGGTCGTAGCG
>JBBSDD010000347.1:0-3929 GCA_038249755.1 Flavobacteriales bacterium
GGATATTATTTTTGATTGGCACATCATACTTTCGTGAAATATTCCACTCATTCAAATACAGCATAAAATATACCCCTGTGGGAACCTTCAATTTAAAAAAATCCAATACACAAATAAAGATTTCACCCCGATGAGGCTGGGATATGTACTTCATCATTGATTCTACAAAGATTTGGCTCTTTTGGAGCTGCTTTGGATTTATTTTTTTCGCACGGGTTTTTTAATATGAGGTTCTCAAGTTTCGATTGCGAGCAAAGAGTGCGCTCGAGCAGATTTAATCGGGCATTGAGTTACTTATAGCACAATTTTCAGGTCCCCGCCACGCCAGAGGCGGGGGAGTGATTTTTGATGGAGCAAAGCGGATTCAAAAATTGAACTTAGCGACGAAGGAGCGCTCTCACTGCCTGACTGCTGGAAGCAGTACCGCAGGGAATAATCGAGACCCTTCCGAGAAAGTAAATCT
Source organism: Flavobacteriales bacterium (assembly GCA_038249755.1). GTDB lineage: Bacteria > Bacteroidota > Bacteroidia > Flavobacteriales_D > Cryomorphaceae > JBBQZU01. Next base: position 464 of record JBBSDD010000347.1, read on the forward strand.
CCACCGCTTCTCGATTACTTCCCTTCGGTCAGTGAGAGCGCTCGTGCCTCGCTAAGTTCAATTTTCAACCTGAGATTCTGCTCACCTCGCTGCACTGCGGTGGTATCTTCTATGGTTGAAAATCACTCCCAGCCACGCCAAGGGCGTGGGAAGTGACCAGGTTTTCAGGTATAAATGATGTGTGAAACTTGAGTTACTTATTTCTTTGATTACCTACCGCCAAGCCTTCAAAAACCATATTTGCGGCAAGCAGAAAACCTAAAAAATTCTTATTATTTTCTTCCTCACATAAATGTGCTTCACATGACCACAACAAAAGAACACGATGAGCGCATGGCCCAGATGACCTTTGCATCGGCGTATCCGCATTATGTTGCCAAGGTGGAGAAGAAGGGCCGGACGATGGAAGAATTGCATGAAGTCATCACCTGGCTTACGGGATATAGTGAAAAGGACCTGCAAAAACGGATCGGGGAAAAAGCGACTTTTGAAGAATTTTTCCGGAAGGCGAACCTGCACCCGAGTGCGCATCTGATTACTAGGATGATCTGCGGTTACCGGAAAGAAAACATTACCACCCCGCTTACGCAAAAGGTGCGGTACCTGGACAAATTGGTGGATGAATTTGCGAAAGGTCGGAAAATGGAAAGATTTTTCGCGTAGCAAAACGGGGTTGATCAGCGGCGGGATGATTCGGGTATCTGTGGTATTTGGTCCTACATTGAGGAAGCGTGATCATTTCTGGGGGAGAAAACAGATCATCACCTATGATTCCCTAAAGTACATGAGATGGTGAAAAAGCAAGCTCCCATAATTGCGCCCATACAGGGATGGAAATATTGGTGGACCATTGGGTGTGTAAAAAAACTAGTTTTGCAAGCCTAAGCAGGATGCACAAAAATCACTGCGTGTCCGACCAAATCAGAAAGACTGTTACATGAAACCTACATCCCGTTCTATCCAAAATTTTTTAGTCAGATTCATTCTTGTTTTCTGCCTTTTGCCAATCCACGGCTTTGCACAGGAGGCGCAAAAGATCGAAATACGCAGGGTGGTGATTGATCTGGAATTGGGTAAGATTATAGGTTCGTTTGCAAAAACAAAAATTGGTCAAGAAATTCAACTTGAATCCAAATTCATTATACAATACGGAAGTAAGTTTGAGCGCCAATCTGATTTTTACGAAGAAACTTTGAAAGATTATATCTCCAAATCATTTAAAAATAAAGGAATTCTGGTTCAAGGATATGACAATCTTTATGCGGAGCTTCGGGAGAATTCTCCGGCGCGGTATGCCTTTGGTTTTGTTTTAAGGGATATGAGGTTTAATTACGGTACGAACCTGAATGCGCAATTTAACCAATTCCACTCGTATATGGAATTTGATGTTACGGTTTTAGATCTTTACACGAAGATGGCTGTTTACAACAAAGCGTTTAACGTGACTAATTACTCTGAAGTGTTGGGATTTAATGTAATTGAAGGTGATTTTTCCAATTATTTTGCGATAGCTTTTGGGAACTTTGTGGATGATATGTTGGCCAACCCTGACATCAAAGCGATCATTTATCAGGAAGAGAAAACGGAACAACTTAATTTTGAATCGGCCATCAAATTGCAAACGAGCACAGCACCGGAAAAAACCCTTATTCAATCAGCGTTGGAATCGACAGTGACCATCCGCGTGGGCTCAGGGCACGGGAGCGGGCGATCATTTCTCCGGAAGGCTTGATCCTGACATGTCACCACAATATCAACGCCGCAGAGGAGGTGGAAGTAGTGTTTTCAAACGGGGTAAGTGCCAGGGCCAGTGTGGTGCGCAAAGATCCTGAATATGACATCGCTCTGCTTCAATTGACAGATGTGAAGGCACGACAGCTGTACCTAAGTGATCGCGCATCCGTGGAAGTGGGTGAAGACGCCTGGGTGATTGGAACGCCAGGATTTGCCGAATTGGGACAATCTGTGAGTCGCGGAGTGATTAGTGGCAAGCGCATCATACAAGAAAAAGAATACCTGCAAACCGATGCCAGCGTAAATCCCGGAAACAGCGGCGGACCTTTGCTCGATGCGAAGGGACGCATTGTAGGCATCGTGAATGCCAAGGTTATTGCCTCAGGTATGGAAGGGCTGGGTTTTGCCATTCCAGTCTGGACGATTGTGGAAAGGCTGAAGATTGAGATGGAATGACAAAAGAGGCACGAAGATGGACGAAATGAATTGATGGACCAGGCGCGTTCATTAGACAAGTGATCCAGTTGAATGAACACTTTACTTGAAAAGTTGGATGATGAAATTAATTGCGCATTCTCAGCTATTAATTAATTTATGACAAACATTAAAGCATTGTCTCACATCACTCCACCTCCAGCCGCCTTTCAGCCAGGTCCCTCAGAGACACCCCATCGATCAACACATCCTGTAAAATCCCTTCGCCGTTTAATACACGCACCAGGGCGTAGGCAACTGTGGAACTGTTACCCAAAGATTCTCTATAAATCTGTTCTGCGATGGGTGCCTTTTCCTCCTGCATGAAATATTTCCGGAAAGGCAACTCCAGGCGCACTGTGGTATTTACACCGACCTCAAAACCGGAAAGGGTTCTGACTTTAATATAGGCGATTGGGTGCGAAGGCTTATCGGAGGTTAATTGCACTATTTGGGCGTATCCGTTCTCATCTTCTCCGATAAGGGCATATAGTTGCTCGCCTTCGGACCAATTCATTCCTTCATGTGGCGTATAAATCTCCATATCAAATCCCAGATTGACGTAATTTCCCCGAAAGGGGTCTTTGGGATCCACCGGCATGGTTTTAAACTTAAATATTTGACCACTTGTAAGAATCCGGTTGGAATCGATAATCATTTTTGCGGGAACGAAAAGCTGCACGGTGACCATGAGCACGAAGCCGATCAGGGTTATCTTTTTAAGCATTGGATTTTCGCTTTTTGATGAGGTAATAATTGGCTCCAAAAAAACCGAAACCAACCAGAAGGAACAAGAATCCTTTGACGACAAAGCTGAGATCGGAATCAAAAAACCGGCACAACACCAGCGCTGTAATGACAAGCAGTCCGTAGTTCAATATGCCTAAATTTTCGAGGCGGGCGCCGAGTCTGGTGGTCATAAGGCCTATGATTAAGATATATAAATTGACCAGCACGACCGATGCGGGCGATACGTATCCGAGCAGGAAGGTAATAGCAAAAACAAAAAATACAGGCTCGACGGGGTGGATGACGGAAAAGCCATTTTTTCGCAGATTTCGAATAAATAAAGCAAGGGCGATCAGCGTGAGAAGCCATGCCGCATAAAATTCGAGGCCATACCCGTCCTGCCTGGCGTATGTACTATGTGTGCGCAATTCCTGCCAAAACCAGTCAAAACTCAAAACAAGCAGTACCACGACTGTACCCAATGCTCCCAATATTTTGTAGCTGTTCTGACGCAGGCTGTCGCCAGCAA
>JBBSDD010000348.1:0-3927 GCA_038249755.1 Flavobacteriales bacterium
AGAGGATTAGCTTGTCCAAATGGACATTTTATGTTCATATTTACATGAAGAAGGATGGCGTATAAATGAAGCGACGTACCTGCTTTCATAAAAAACACCGGAAACCCACGAAGGGCTGTTAACATTTATGTGGGCAGGATGTAGTGGACTTTATTATTGGGCTTACATTGGTTGGACCAATTAACTGAATGCCCTTATGCTTTTCTTGCGAAGTGTTGTCTTTTTTGTCTTCGTGTTTGTGTCAATCTTATCAGATGCGCAGGCTCCGGAGCGGATCAACTATCAAGCGGTGGCCCGCAATACACAAACAGGTACCGAGCTGGTCAACGAAGATATATTTCTCAGCGCCCAGGTGCGCCAGGGCGGGCCAAACGGAGCCATCATTTATCAGGAAAGTCATGCCAATATTGTTACGGATGAATTTGGGTTGTTTTCCATTCAGGTAGGCGGTGGAAACGTAATCACAGGGAATTTTTTACAGATTCCGTGGTCCGATGGAAATATTTGGTTGCAGGTGGATGTGGATGCTGGCCAAGGCTTGCAAAACGCCGGAGCTATGCAATTTCTTTCGGTTCCTTATGCACTTCATGCCAATTCGGCAACCAATGTGGATGACGCCGATGCCGATCCGACCAACGAACTGGTTCAGGATTTGACCTTTGAGCCCAATACCAGACAATTAACGCTCGTACAGGAGGGAGAAAACGTTGTGACAGAACTCGGTACCGTGGTGGAGGGGTTATCCCTGGATCCGGACACATACGTACTAAATCTTGAACAGCAGGGTCCTACGAACCAGGAAGTCAATCTTTCGCCCCTCCGGCAAGGTCTCGATCAATCTGATCAAAATGAACTCATCAATCCGGGATGGCCTGTATTGCTCCCGGGAAATATTCTTCAGATCCGGGAAGCTGATATTGATCATGAAGTCGATTTATCGCCACTGATGAGTCCATCATTTTGGGACCAAAATACCGATGAAACGGCCATCTACAACACCACAGACAATGTGGGCATTGGCATAGAGAATGCGGTGGCAAAACTGGAGGTTCGTGGGAATTCAAATGATGATTTATTGCGAATCGAAGACGACAACAGTGTTTTGTTGTCAGTAGAAAATTCCAAAGTAGGCATTGGTGGGGCGGTAGGAACTTCAAATGTTCAAATTGCCGGATCAGTAGCCTATGAGTATATTAAATTGACAAACGATGGCGTTTCTGAATACATAATTGGTCCAACCGATAATTTTCTTGTGGTTTTAATGGTCAATGGCGGGTTAACATTTAACATTTTCATACCCGAAGCAATTTCTTTTCCAGGCAGGGTTATTACGATTAAGAAAATTGGCTCTTCAAACAATGTTACTCTTACTTTTACTGATCCGTTGGATCTGAGCCCTCAAAGTCCGATTATTTCAGGCGCCCAACCCCAAACCCGGTCTTTTATGAGCATCGGCGAAGATGGCTGGATTACCCTTTTTAGAGAATAATGCGCTTGAAACTCCTCCATATTATATTGGGCATTGTCGTGTTTTCTGAGGCGGCAGCCCAGGTTACCCTTTCACGGCAAGTGATAGGCACTGCGGGTGGGCAGACTGACATAGGAGCGAATATCTCCTGGTCGTACACCTTGGGTGAGGCCGTGGTAGGAACCCGGAATTATGGGGATTTTTCACTGACGCAAGGCTTTCAACAGCCCTTGCCCACAACTCCGCTGCAATTTGAACTTGTTTTTGCGGCAGCATCTTGTCCCACATCTACAGATGGCTCTGCTTCAGTGTTTATGATAGCCGGTTGTACGCCACCCTATGAGATTACGTGGAGCAATGGTATATCCGGATTGAGCAACGACCGCCTGAGTCCGGGGCTATACAGTGTCACCGTGCGGTCTGTCGATTGTGAACTGATTCAATCATTCACCATCGAGCCGGGACCACAGGAAAATTGTGTGTTGCGCTTTTTCAATGCTTTTTCGCCCAACGGCGATGCTGTAAACAATACCTGGCGGATAGAAAACATCGGCCTGCCGGAATATGCTACCAATGAAGTGGAAATTTTTAATCGCTGGGGGCAACTCATCTGGTCGGGAAAAAATTACAACAATACCAATGTGGTGTGGGATGGCAAAACTGCCAATGGACTTGAGTTGCCTGATGCCACTTATTTCTATGTGGCAAACGTAAATGATCAAACATTTAAAGGGTATGTCGAAATAACGAGATAAGTGCATGAAATGGATTCTGGTCTTGTTTTTAATCCTGGGTACTGATTATGAGTCTTACGCTCAGCAACATGCGCTTTACAGTCATTATATATTTAATCTTTATCAGGTCAATCCGGCTTATGCAGGAGCCCGGGATGCCTTATCGGCAAATTTGAGTTACCGCACACAATGGGTGGGTTTTGAAGGTGCGCCAAACACCCAGAACTTTTCTATTCACGGTCCCCTACGCAATAAAAATATGGCTTTGGGCCTGATGGTGCAAAACGACGAAATCGGCGCGCGAAAAACACCTTCGGCATCCCTGACCTATGCTTACCGCCTGAACCTCGGCGATAACAGGCATCTTTCTTTCGGTTTACAGGGTGGCGTCATCAATTATCAAATCAACTGGACGCAGTTGGAATACGAAGTCGTAAACGATCCGGTGGCAGCTGGTTCAGCACCAAACCAGTGGATTCCGAATTTTGATTTTGGCCTCATGTACCTTTCCCCCAAAACGTATGCAGGTATCAGCGCCACCAGTCTGAACCAACAGCAATTGGAATTCAACGATTTCAGCGATGCCCGCCTGAATACTTTTGTAAATATCATGGCCGGGCATGTGGTCGAACTGTCTGAAAACTTCAGTTTGAAACCAAGTGCGCTTGTGCGACATTCCCTTGACGGACCGACTCAATTCGATGCCAATGTTGGCGTACTATTTTCCAATGCGCTATGGCTGACAACCACATACAGATATCAATTTGGGATGGTTTTTTCTGCTCACTATATGGTCCGCAGAAAACTTCATATCGGTTATTCCTACGATTATGCTTTGAATCCGCTCGTGGCAGTGCAGAGTGGTACACATGAAATTTTTATCGGTTTCGATTTCAATATTCACCGGTCCAAATCCACTTCACCCCGCTACTTTTGAAATTTGTCCTGACCATATCTATTCTGGCGATTCTCCATGGTCAGGTATTTTGTCAGAATGACGGGCCCAGGGATGCCTGTGAAAGTTTGAGAAATTCCCGAAATCCGTGTGAGCTTTTTATCTGCCTGACTACTGAACGCCAATATGATGAGGCGTATGGTTATCTGGTGAGAAATGAGATTGCAGAATGCGGTGGACCGGAAGTTCAATGGGCACGCATAAGCGTATTGGGTGCCAACAGGCAATATGAAAAAGCGCGCAAATTGCTCGATCAATTGAGCGAAAGCTATCCCAATGAAGGAAAGTATTACACGGAAAACATCCGACTGGATGAAATGGAGCTTATGGAAAGTTTTACATTGCCCGCCGTGGTAACCCCATTGGCCACGACCAATAGTGCTTACAATGAATTGTTTGCATGGACGGAAAAAAGCCTGCCTCTTGTTTTAACGGACCGACCGCAATACGATGCATATTTTCCGGTAAGGAGACAAACAGAGCAGGGCTACGATCTCATTGAGGGAAATAATGATGTTTCGGGGTCGGAATGGCATGACAGATTGAAAAGATTGGGTTTCGAACAATTGGGTCCGGGACAAGTCATCGGCGATTCGGTCTTATTTTTTACAGCGGTGATGAAGGGATCATATAATCGCAAATCTGAAACGAGAAAACTGAAAATTTTTGAATTAGACCTGCGCAACGGGAAATTGAAAGATTTGCCCGAACCGGTGAACACGGAGGGAGCAAATAATGCCTACCCCTGTTTCATACCCTCTTCGGGAAAA
>JBBSDD010000349.1:0-3922 GCA_038249755.1 Flavobacteriales bacterium
CTCCTGCCTCGAGTCCTTCTAGGATTTCGATGTATTTATCATCCTGAATACCGGTTTTCACAGCGCGCAATACGGCGGCTCCATTCTTCTCCACAAAAAGGCAGGTAACCGGTTTTGCATCATCATTTTCAATTTTATCGCCCATGAGTCGTTCGGTAGCCGACCTGTTCTTTCCAGAGGTGGTGTCCGTGCGGCTAGTGATGCTTTCAATCGGAACGGAAATCACCTGGTCTTTGGTCCCGGTAATGATATCAACGGAGGCATTCATTCCCGGCCGGAAGGGAGAAAGTTCAGGCCTCAAGGGATTGATCAGATCGGTATATGAGGTATTAAGCACCCGAATTTTTACCTCAAAATTGGTCACCTGATCTGCGGTAGTTCCCACGGATTGGGCAGAATTCGCTATTTCAGTAACGATTCCCGTGAATTTCCTATCGAGGTAAGCATCCACTTCTATGCGCGCCGAATCCTCAAAATTCACCCGCACGATATCACTTTCATTCACATCTACCAACACTTCCATCACATCCAGATTCGCGATGCGCATGATTTCAGTACCAGTCATTTGCATGGCGCCCACCACCTGCTCTCCCACTTCAACTGTCAAGCGGGAAATTGTGCCATCCATGGGGGCATAAATGGTGGTGCGCGAATATGAATCGCTCGCCTCTTTTACACTGGCCTGAGCAGATTGAACAGAGAATGCAGCAGCTTTCACACTTTGATCGGCGGCGCTGACCTCAGCCTCCCCGGTTTCAAAAGTGGCCACAGTATTGTCGTATTCCGCTTCAGAAATGGCTCCCTGATCGTATAAATTCTTGCTGCGGTTATAGATTGTTGTGCTATTCCGGAGTTGGGCCTGTGCCTGAATGAGACGGGCTTCGGCATTGGCCTTATTTGCACGCGCATTGTTCAGCGCAGCTTCTGCCCGATCAAGCGCGGCTTGTGCGAGGTCGGGATTAATCCGCACGAGCAGGTCTCCCTTTGATACTTTGGCCCCCTCTTTAAAGGGTAGTTCAAGTATTTTTCCGGAAACTTCAGAGGAGATAATGACTTCCGTTTCAGGCTGAATTTTTCCGTTGGCAACCACCGTTTCGGTTATTCGACGCACTTCGGCATCGCCCACAGTCACGCGAACTTCGTCACCACTTCGGCTCTTTACTACAGCAAATAAGATCAAAAGTACAATGATCGCACCGGCGATCCAATAAATTCGTTTTCTCTTTTTGGTCATTGGTCAGTGGGATAATTTAAAGCGTGATGGGATTTCCGAGATAAAAGTCCAGGATTTTCGTGCGGAATACAAAATCGTATTTCGCCCGAAGCATCGCACTCTGGGCATTTGAAAATTGTGTTTTGATTGTATTGAATTCCACCGCATTGATCACCCCCTGTTCGTATCGCACTTCAGCATATCGGAATGATTCAGTCAAGGCCATGACGGCCTTTTCATTGGCTGCATAAGTATTCATTGCGGCCCTTGCATCGGCAAAAGCCTGTTCGATATCAAATCGCAGTTGATTTGAAATTTGAGAATAAGTAATATCCGCTTCCAACTGATTGATTTTTGCGCGGCTCACATTGGCACGGGCTGCAGAACCATTAAAAATAGGGATGTTCAGGTTGAGCTGAACGTTTTGGTTGAAATTGTCATTAAGCTGAGTGCCAAATGACTTCGTACGAAAATCACCTTCTCCGAAAAGGATTTGTGGCTGGAGACTGAATACCGCTTGGTTGGTACCCGAAACGGAACCGATGGGGATAAAACCGAGGTTGGTTCCGGTGCCAATTATTTCATTGTTGGCGCCAGAATATCCGGAACCGATGGCACCGCTGATGCTCAAAGTTGGCTGGTATCCACCTCTGGCGGTTGTGAGTGCGTATTCCGAAGCCCTGCGTCTTGACTCTGCCGCTTTGACTTCGGGCATCGATTCTTTTGCCCGCAAATAAATGTCGGACGCAGAATTACCGATCATTTCCATTCCAACATTGGAGAAATCGGGTTGAACAACATCAAAATCCCGGGCATCTTCGCGCGGCAATTGAAGCAATTGGGTGAGGTTCAGCACGGCGAGGATCACCGCATTTTCACTGTTCACCAGATTCAGTTCCTCCTGTGCCAGTTGCGACTGGAGATCGAACAGACTGCCCTGTGGTTCACGGCCTCCCTCTACAAGTATTTCCATCCGGGCTGATTGTTCCTCAGATATGGCAATTTGATTTTGGCTTACGAGTACATTCTCCTTGTTGAGCAACACCTGAAGATAGGCCAGACAGATTTGAAGAGAAATATCGTTTTTAATTCTTTGGAGATCATATTGACTCGCGGCTATTTCCTCCTGGCTTTGTCGCACAGCGTTTCTTTTGGTAAAACCATTGAACAGATCCAGACTGGAAGACAGGAAGAGGTTGTTGGTTTGCACCCGGTCGGTGGCAAATTGATTTGTAAATGGGTCAATTCTTTGACCCCAGTTGTAACCGTGGGTGGCACCTGCATTGAGATTTGGAAGTAGATTGAATCTGTCCTGATCATAATTGATCTCAGCGCGCTCGATATTCAACTTGCTTTGCTGCACCGTGAGGTTGTTTTGCATGGCATAATCAATACATTTTTGAAGCGTCCAAACTTCCTGTGCCTGGGCTGAGAGCGCGGTGAGAACCACAAAAAGAAAGGTAATTCGCAATGACATAACGATAGAATTTGGAATTTTAAATGTAAAACAATGAAGGATTTCAGCGTTCGATTAAAGTACGAGCGGCCTATCGATAATCTAAATGGTGCTAGAGCCGTGTGACTTCGGCTTCCACCCGCCGGTTGGCTTCTGCCTGACGGTTGTTTACCGGTGTCGGAAATATCATTCGCGCATTGCCATAACCGACATATTTGAGCCTTGACTTTTCGACTCCGGCAGCCACTAACTTATCGTAAATAGCTTTGGCGCGGGCGGCAGATAATTTTCGGTAGCGCTTTTTGTTTCGCTTGCTCTCTCCATTCACGTGACCCTGCAGTTCGATATGCATTCCCGGATTTACCTCCATAAAATTTTTGAGTTGATCGAGCGCAGACTGGCTCTCTGGCAGAATTTCAGTCTTGTCGCTGTCAAACTTGATGTTGTCGAGATTGATTCTGTCACCGAGGACAATGGGTTTCAAGAGGATTTCGACCTCGTATAGGCTGTCGTTCTTGGGAATAAAAATTTCTGAAGCGAGCAGGTAACCTTGTTTGATCACGTTGATGGTATAGGTGCGGTAACTTACCACCTCCTGTTCCACCTGCGACAGCGCAGCATAACGCGTTTGATCAGCAGAAGCTACACCTTCAATATAGATTTGGGATGCGATGCGCTCGCCGCTCACCTTGTCCTTTACGGTAACGCGCAGTTTCCTCAAAGGCATTTCGTACTTTTCTTTTGGCACCTCATCGACCACCACGCCACTTGCCAAACGTTTGAAGCGCAAAAACAGGGAATGGCCCTCATTTTCCCGAAAGGGATTGTCGACAAGCAAATAGTAAGTATCGCCTTTTCGAACAGTTAAAGCACTGCTATATGAACTTCCGGGACCCGAAGGAACGTACTCGTCTATGGCAGATTCGGCCAGACCTGTGCGGCCCCCGAGTTGGGTGTTTTTTCGGGAGATGTTGGTTCTCACTGGCATTTTGCGTCCATTGGCGATTTCGGCGCAAAAGTTCGGACCATCGTAATGAAATAAAAGGAAGTCAAAATCGTCGTCTTTGATCACTGGCTGGAGATCAAATGTAAAAACAGCATCATAAGGTACCACAAACTTGTACCAGACTGTATTGTGTTCTCTTTCGAAAAAATACGGATCGCCAAGCTCGTACCCATCGATTTCCAGTTTGTTTCCGAATCCTTTTGGAGAATAAACCGGACCTATGGCCGTATCATTGATCATCAAGGCA
>JBBSDD010000350.1:0-3920 GCA_038249755.1 Flavobacteriales bacterium
AGTGAAAATATACAACGAACAGTTTGCGCAAAACAGAATGAAATATCTGCTTAAGGCAACAAAAAAACTTGAGTTAGAAATAGCTATGAATCAATGCGTTAAAAAGTAGTTCATTGGTAGCGCTCCTTCGTCGCTAAGTTCAATTTTTGAATCCGCTTTGCTCCTTCAAAAATCACTCGACCTGACAATTGTGCTCACGTAAGTCAATGCCAGATTAAATCTACTCGAGCGCATTCTTTGCTCGCCGCGAAACTTGAGTTGAGTCTTAATTATCAAGTCGATATATTTCAGGTGATATTACTACTCCATTGAGCGATAAAAAGTTCAGAAACAGATTTAATCAGTGCAAACCAATGACCTTAAAGTAACAAGTTTCGGTCAGCGTATTTCAGGCGTGCCCAATACCCAACCCGCGACTCACGACTCACTACCCAAGACCATTTTTTTACCTCCATTGTTGTTGAGGAAGATCACAGCGATTTTGAACTTACTTCGGAAATAAAGGCTGTATTGGACGATCGCCTGATGGAAGATGAAAGTACTTATTTGACAGCAGAAGAATCTATCAATGCGCTCAGGAAAAAGCGGGAGCTGTTTCGCCCGGCGCTCAACTGGTGAATCTCCTGAAGTCCCTTTTCTTATTACAAAAAGCAAACCACTTTAAAATAAAAAAGGCCATCCTCACGGATGGCCTTTTCATTTTCATATCGTGATACTTCTTATTGCACCATCAATTTATAAACCGCACGTTCACTTCGCTCATTCGTTACATTGAGAAAGTAAAGGCCGGCATTCAGGTTTGAAGTATTGATCTCCACCCGTGAAGAATTTACCAAAATATTCTCGCGAACTGTTTTACCCGTGATGTCCACAATGCTCATGCGCAGGTTGTGGCGATTTGGGTTTTCGATGTCGATGTAAGTGACATCAGATGTTGGATTCGGGAATACAGTAACTTTTCCCAATTGAATGTCTGACACGCTGAGTAAATTGCATTGATTAAATTGCACAACTGGAAGCACTTCAGCCACTCCTGAGCGCGTGTGAACGCGATTCCAACCACCATTGCCGCTTGGTATGTTACATGCAAGTTGTTCAGTATTTCCGAAAAATTCATCATTTTGAGCAACGAAAACGTCACCATTTACGAATTTGTATTCAAAAGTGGCTGAACCTGCTAATAGTGATGTAGCTTCGTAAATTCCATCGCTGTTTGCATCTTCCATGGCTATTGCACCACCTTGCCAATTGGGATTGGTAAAGTTTCCAATCAACCAAACACCGTTCGGAGAAACAACTTGCGCATTCATATCCACTCGGAAAGTGATGTTTGCAGGATCCGGAATTGGAGCACATGTAACTTCACATGAACCAAAACAAAATGGACCATACGTTTGAGGTTGTCCTTCAGTATTTACGATTACCTCGCGATTTCCTCCACCTGCAACTGCGCAGGAACCTTGCAAATTACCTTCCCAACCACCAGCGCCATTCTGAAATTTAAAATCATAGGTACCAGCATCCAATGTCAACGTAATCGAATACATACCATCCCCCATATCGTTCATTGCTTCTCCGGAAAAGCCATTAAAGCTACCAGCGATAAAACCCCCATCCGGGCTGATCGTGCCAGCACCGTTCAAATCAACAATAAAAGTCACCTCAGCTGCCGGGGCGCATAAATCGCACGACCCAAAACATGAAGCTTCTAAAATCAAATCTGAAGTGGCAACCTCAACAACGCGGTTGCCTCCATTGCCACAGGGTGCCGGAACAAATTCACCAACACCTACATCATTGATCTCCCAGTCATTTCCGTTTACAAATTTATACTGATAGCTTGCACTTGGATTAACATGTGTTACATAAGCATATTTTGTTCCTGAGGATTGAGTCGCAGCTCCGTATCCAGGAGTCCAGTTGGGTGTAATGATATCACCTGCGACATGCACACCCAAGTCACTTATAGTTTGATTGGCCATATCAATTTGGAGACGCACAGCTACTCTGCCTGCAGGAGCGCTCCCTCCAAATAAATTAGCTGGCATCATCCATCCACCATTGTCAGCATGCCAATCGGTAACAGCAAAAAAGCGGTTGGAATTTCCGCCACCCTTTTGACTTACCGCAGGAATTCCTTCTTCAAATGGCCAGTTATTGCCATTCAAAAACTTATACTCATACTGACCGGCCGGAATGTCAACAGTTAGCGTGTAAATACCATCCGAATTGCCATCAGCAAGTTGTGCTGTGTTTGGCTGCCAGTCTCCTGGAAACCCTGCTTCCTCCTGCCAATTCCCCGCAACATGCACACCCAGTGGCGACACCGTCTGCCCATTCATGTCCACTTGAAACGTCACAGATACCTGTGCCATCACAGATGAACCGATCAACGCACCAAGCGCCATTAAGTAAATTTTCTTCATGATCTCTGTTTTTGTTGGTTAAATAAAAGAGTTATTGTACTTTTTACACTAACAAATTTAGTGTTATTTCGAGAATTCAAAGCATCTTTGAATTGAATTGTTTTAACAAATCTTAAATAACTGGTTAAATGACCTATAAAACTTTCCGGATCATTGGACTCACATCAAAATTATCAGCGCTTGTTGTGGTGTTCGTTTTTTCTTTCGCCAATTTGAATGCCCAGCAGCGCGCGTTCTCCCACGTAGACCCCCCCCATTGGTTTGCAGAAATGAAAAACCCCACCCTTGAAATCCTGATCCATGGGAAGGACATTGGGCGAAATACCTTTTCCCTCAAGGACAATCACGCCGGGGTGCGACTGGACAGCGTGCAGAAGATGCCGGGTATCAATTACGTCATTCTCCACCTGAATATTGCTGTAACAACCCCAGCCGGTGATTTTCTGATTCAATCAAAAGGCAAGGCCAGGAGTATCAATTACACCTATCAATTGAAACAGCGCAAACCCCACAGCCGCGGGCTCGACCAATCGGATGTGGTGTACCTCATTACCCCCGACCGATTTGCCAATGGCGACCCGGCAAACGATGCTGTAAAATCCATGCGCCAAAATAATGTAGATCGCTCAGCGCCTTACAGCCGCCACGGCGGTGACATTCAGGGTATGATCGACCACATCGACTTCATGCAGGAACTCGGCATGACGGCCATCTGGCCCAATCCCCTGCTGGAAAACGACCAGCCAAAAGAATCTTACCATGGATACGCTTTTACAGACTATTACAAAATCGATCCCCGTTTTGGCACCAATGCGCTCTACAAAACGTTTTCGGATTCACTCCATGCCCGCGGTATGAAACTCATCATGGATGTGGTGTATAATCATATCGGCGACAGACACTACCTCTACACAGATATGCCCGATTCGAGTTGGTTTTATATGTACGATTCATTTACCAAAACCAATTACCGCGACAATGTACTATACGATCCCTACGCGTCAGAATATGACAAGAAAATCATGACAGACGGATGGTTTGACACCCACATGCCCGACCTCGACCAGCGCAATCCGCGGCTTGCCAATTACCTCATCCAGCAGACCGTCTGGTGGATCGAAGAATTTGATCTCGATGCCCTGCGCATCGATACCTATGCCTATCCCGACCAGGATTTCATGCGCCGCTGGGGCAAAGAAGTGAAAGCCCATTATCCCGACATTTTTCTTTTTGCAGAAACCTGGGTGCACGGCACGCCTTCACAAGCCTGGTTCATGGGCGATGCGCTGGGTCCAGTGCCCAATCACCTCGACGGTCTCACCGACTTTCAGGTGCATTATGCCATCAACGACGCGCTGACAAAAGGACAAGGGTGGACAGACGGCATCGCCCGGCTCTACTACACGCTTTCGGCGGATTATGTGTACAAAGCTCCGGAAGACATGGTCACTTTTGTGGACAACCACGACCTGGCGCGGTTCTACTGCGTGGTGA
>JBBSDD010000351.1:0-3917 GCA_038249755.1 Flavobacteriales bacterium
ACCTCCTCCTCATCATCATTGCATGATGTCATTACCACAGATCCCATCATCAGGATCAATGCGACGTTTCTCAATTTCTTAAATGTGTTCATTTTTTTTTGATTTTATTTGCGTAGAAAACTGCTGTAAAGAAACAGCGATGTGATGAAGTCTGAGTAAAGCAGGAATTAAGACTTTGTTAAGTGATCATTGCCCCTATATTAACAGCATTAAAAAAGTATTTGAATTCCTATCTTTGAATTAAGATACACTTAACAATCCTGTAACATACGCCAATCCCTTTAGCCCTACTTTTGAGAAATTTCCAGGTCCAGCCAAATAACGCATCGTGAAAAAAGAAAAAATTCTGCTCGTTGACGATGAACCGGATATCATTGATCTGATAACCTACAACCTCGAAAAAGAAGGATACGAAATTCAATCAGCCACCAATGGCCGCGATGCCATTGAAATGGCAAAGCGTTTTGTGCCCGATCTTATTCTGCTCGATGTGATGATGCCCGAAATGGATGGCATCGAAACCTGTGTGGAATTGCGCGAACAAGACAGCCTCCGCAATGCCATCATCGCATTTCTCACCGCAAGGGGGGAGGATTACTCGCAGATTGCCGGTTTTGACGCGGGAGCCGATGATTACATTTCCAAACCCATCAAACCCCGTGTGTTGATTTCCCGCATTCAAGCCCTGCTTCGCAGGAAAGTGCAGGCAGAGGAGGTACCCGGACTTGAGGAAGTTGGAGGAATTATCATCGACAAAGAGAAATATCTTGTGATCTTTCAAGGCAAAGAACTCAACCTGCCCAAAAAGGAATTCGAACTTCTCGCGCTGCTCATGAGCAAACCCGGTCGGGTTTTCACCCGCGAAATTATCCTCAACACCATTTGGGGAAATGATGTGGTTGTGGGCGACCGAACCATCGATGTGCACATACGAAAGCTGCGAGAAAAACTGGGCGATAAAATTATCAAGACCGTTAAAGGGGTGGGCTACAAATTCGAGCCCAGATGACAGGACGAAGTCCGAGAGATATTGCCCTCATTACCGCGCTGCTTACCACCATCCTCACCTCGTTGATCGTGGCAGGTTGCCGGTGGTTGTTTGAAGGCGCTGTAAATTACATAGAGATCGTTGTAATTTTTGTATTCACATTCGGGATCTCCTGGCTTATTTTTTACAAAGCTCTTCAGCAGTTTATCTACGACAAAATCAAGCTTATTTTTCGCAATATGCACTCCATGCGTGTGGAGCGCGAGACCTTTCGGTTTGACATGAGCAAGGATGTCATCGGCGATGTCAACAAAAAAGTGGTCGACTGGGCCGAAGACCGAATGGCGGAAATCAAAGACCTTCGGGACAAGGAAAATTTCCGGAAGGAATTTGTGGGCAATGTGGCTCACGAACTCAAAACACCGATTTTCAGCATTCAGGGTTACATTCTTACCTTGCTCGAAGGCGCACTCGAAGACCCCAATTTCAACAGGAAATTTTTGCAGAAGGCGGCAAAATCTGTGGAGCGCATGACGATGCTGATCGAAGATCTCGACACCATTACCCAATTCGAATCAGGAATTCTCAAATTAGATCTCGACAAAATCGACATCGTCGACCTTACCCGGGAGGTGATGGAAAGCCGCGACCAAGAAGCAGAGCAGAAAAAAATCCGGATGAAATTCAACAAAACCTACGACCGGCCCATCATTGTACGGGCGGATGCTTTCCGCATCAGTCAGGTGCTTACAAACCTCATTACCAATTCGATCAATTATGGAAAGGAGGGAGGGAAAACCGTCATCCGCTTTTTTGATATGGATGAGCAAATCCTGGTGGAAGTGGAAGACGATGGCCCGGGGATCGACCAGGTCCATCTCCCACGGCTTTTCGAAAGATTCTATCGCGTCGATAAAAGCCGTGCCCGACATCAGGGTGGAACGGGACTGGGTTTGGCCATTTGCAAGCACATCATCGAAGCCCACAAACAAACCCTCAATGTGCGCAGCGAAGTGGGCAAGGGGTCTGTTTTTTCGTTTACCCTAAAGAAGGTCTAAGACTCATTTTGCCTTTTACCTTGAAGGACATGTCGCTTACGCATTTTGCCATACGCCTCATGCCTTTTGCCTTACGCCTTACGCCTCCCGCCTTATGCCTTACGCCTTATGCCTCCCGCCTTATGCCTTACGCCTTATGCCTTGCGCCTTCCGCCTTCCGCCTGACAAATCCCAAATCATTTCCTGTTAGCCGATTGTTAATCCGGGCCGCGCAATGTTTTCTTAGCGTAAATTCGCAGCATGAGCCGACGCCTCATTGGAATTCTTATTTTGCTGGCCACCATTTCGATGGCGGGTATTATTGTCACACAAATCTACTGGCTCGACAAGGCTTTTCGGGTACAGCAGAGTCAGCTCGACCTGCGCAAGGAGCAATCCCTGGCTGAAGCCAAACAATTCAATGACCGGGTGGCTATCGCGTTGACCAACGTGGCCAACGAAATTCTTACGATCAACAACGATCCTGCAAAACTCTTTGAATCTGTGAAACAGGTGCGCCCCAATTATTTCACGGTGGCCATCAATGACACAGTGCATCCGTATTTGCTCGAGAGCCTGCTCAAGCGCGAGTTTGAACAGCGCAATATTGGTGAGAATTTCGAGTACGGGGTTTACGATTGTTTTACGGACAGCATCGTGTATGGCAATTATGTCGCACTGAGTAACGATACCACCATTACGGACTACGTAGGCGATGCACCGCAGATCAAATGGGAGAAAGACGGCCACTATTTTGGCGTGTTTTTTCCCGACAGGGAACCCTTTGAAATGATGGCTTTGGTGCGGCCTGTCTCTACCTGGGCCTTTTCGGCCATCATCAGCTTTATCGTTTTTCTCTTTTTCGCTTATGCCGTGTACATTGTGCTTCGGCAAAAGCGCCTTTCGGAAATGAAGAACGATTTTATCAACAACATGACCCACGAGCTGAAAACGCCCATCAGCACCATTTCTCTTTCGAGCGAAGTTTTGCTGGGCAAAGGCATCGAACAGCAGCCGGAGCGTCAGCGTCAGTATGCGCAATTGATCTATAACGAAAATCAACGCCTGCGACTTCAGGTGGATAAGGTACTGCAACTCGCAGCCCTCGACCGCGAAAAAGTTCAGCTTCAAAAAGAACTTTTGGATGTACACGCCTATATCGAAAATGCCAAATCATCGATCGGCATGGTGCGCAGTGTTGACGAGATAGAGATTTCACTTTCGTTAAAAGCCGAAGTACACGACGTGGAAGCTGATCCGGTTCACATGAGCAACATCATTCACAACTTGCTGGACAATGCCATGAAATACAGCAAAGAAAATCCCAAAATTCTCATTTCCTCTGCCAATGAAAATGGTTGGCTTGTGGTGTCCGTGGCCGACAATGGCATAGGTATCCACCAAAAGTCTGTGAAATATATTTTCGACAAATTTTATCGGGTTCCCACCGGGAATGTCCACGACGTAAAAGGCTTTGGTCTTGGACTTTATTATGTGCAGCAGATGATGACAGCCCACGGAGGAAAAATCGTGGTGCAAAGCACATCGGGAAAGGGAACGACATTTAAATTGTATTTTCCCACTCCAGAAAAAAGCACCTCTTGAGCAAAGCAAAAATTCTATTGGTGGAAGACGACCCGGGTTTGGGTTTTGTGATTCAGGACAACCTCCTGCAAAACGGATATGTCGTGCATCTCTGCCGGGATGGAAAGGAAGGGCTGATGCAGTTCAACTCGCAACCTTACGACCTGTGCATCCTCGATGTGATGATGCCAAAAAAGGATGGTTTCGAACTGGCGCAAGACATCAGAAAGCTCAATACCGAAGTGCCCATTATTTTCCTTACGGCAAAATCAATGGTGGAAGACAAGGTCAAAGGTTTCAAATCCGGA
>JBBSDD010000352.1:0-3904 GCA_038249755.1 Flavobacteriales bacterium
ACGGACAAGCGGATCAGCTTTATACCCGGGAACGAGCATCTTGATCGTTATGAAAAAATGGTAGAGGGTGGAAATGCTGCGGCATTATTTACATTATATCCTGTGTCGCATGAAGAATTAATCGCAGTCGCCGATGCCAATGAAATTATGCCGCCAAAAAGCACCTGGATTGCGCCCAAATTAAGAAGTGGCTTGACCATCATGCCCCTGAGTTGAACGGGCCCAAAGTATGATTGTTCGGTCGTCTCCTGCGGTTGCAAGGATTTCACCATTCGGAGAAAATGCGCAGGTATTCACTGAATGCGTGTGTCCTTTATTTCCTTTCCGGAAAAGTCGCACTGGTGTATTCAAGCTTCCAGGCTCCCATATCTTGACTGTCTTGTCTCGACTGGCGCTCGCAAAAATGCCAGCCTCTCCCACTGACAGGGCATAGATTGCATAATTATGTGCGGGAATGGAATCGAATTGAATGAAGGCGTTATCCTTCCATTCCCAAAACCTTAAGTGGGCATCCCTGCCTCCTGTTACAAAGCGACCATTTGTCAGTTTTTGGATAGCATACACGCCACCCTCATGCGCATGTATCGATTCCAATTCATTAAAATATGATGTATCATAAACCCTGATAAAACCGTCGCTGCCCCCAACCATCAAAAACTGCTCGTCGGGCGACAAGCACAAACATCGCAGTTTCATAAACGAAACCTTGAAGCTATGAAGCAATCTAAAATCAAACAAATCAATCACGGCAAGTTTACCATCCCCTCCGGCAGAAACGAAATATCCCGAACGATTCAATTTAATCAATGCAAATACGCCCAAATCATGGTACTTCAGCAGCCGTAACTCAACCCTTGATTGGACGTTGATTACATGGATCCCTCCTTTCGATTGGCCAATGAACAGGTAATCGTTGAGCTCCAATAATGCGTAAACAGGACTTCCAACTTTCACCATGAAAGGCATTGCCTTACCCTCTTTTGTATCCCAAAGCGCCACCAAACCATCAGCCGAACCCGAGTACATCAATGCGGTACCTTCACGAAAAAGTAAGGTGTAAATGGGACCAGAATGTCCCTGGAGTGTGTGTGATATTTTAAATGAATTCATCTATTTCTGCTCATCCCAGTTCTATGAATGGTATCTTTTCTTCTATGAATCGGATATTTAAATGCATAAAACAAATTAAAGCAATTTTTTTTTTCAAATCTCAAATCTTTAGTGTACATTGCACACTAACTAACTAACTAATTAAGTAACCATAACACTTACAAAGATGAGAACTATTTTAATCCTAACCGGGCTGCTTTTTGCAGCCCTCAGTACCACGGCACAATCCGTGAATGTCACATTTCGTGTAAACATGTCTGAATTTGGTGGCACCATCGACGCCTCTGGCATGCACCTGGCAGGCAGCTTTCCCACAGGCACCTGGACACCATCTGCACGTCCAATGACAAATTTAGGCAACGGCATCTGGAGCTACTCACAGATACTTCCGGTTGGCTTCCAGCTTCAATACAAATTTGTTTTGGGTAATGATTGGCCATTTGGAGATGAAAATGTTTCTGGATTGGCCTGTTCTGCTCCATCGACATCAAACCGCGCTTTAACAGTTTCCGGAACAACTGCGATGCTGCCAGCAGTATGCTGGAACTCCTGCAACACTTGTGGCGTGGTGACGCCTACCTCCAATATCACTTTTCAAGTGGATATGAGCCAACAAACCATTGATCTCAATAATGGAGGAGTGAGTATTTCAGGAAGCTTCAACGGGTTTGCGAAACTACCCATGGTCAGTCAAGGCAATGGTATTTATGCGGTGACTATTCCACTCGCCACAGGTAATTCCGTACAATACAAATTTCGCAATGGAGATGCTTTCGAAAACCCACTGGGCCCTTGCGCCTCGGGTGATTTTGGAAACCGTGTTCTTTTGGTACCCTCAAGCAACACGACCCTTGCCGCAGAATGTTATAGCGCTTGTGGTGCTTGTGTACCAATAGGCGCCAATTACAATGTTACATTTCAAGTAAATGCAGCGGGTCTCACAGTGCCAACTGAAGGTTTGCACATTGCCGGAACGTTCAATGGCTTTACTCCTACAGCAATGATCAATGCTGGTGGAAATATCTACAGCTTTACTGCAAGTATCCCACAGGGTAGCACCATCTTATGGAAATACCTAAATGGCAACTCATTCGATTTTGCCGAATCAGTACCTGAAGTATGTGGAAGCCCTGATGGTTTTGGCGGATTTAACCGCACAGCGACAGGCCCGTCACAGAATACCACCTTTCCTCTGGTGTGTTTTGGAAGCTGTGACTCTCAATGTGCAGTGGAAGAATGTCTGGCTAATGGCGGCACACTTTCTGCCCCTTCAAACCGCAGTTTCTGCGTCGCTACGGGATCGCCTGCGGGTATCAATGTGACCGTTTCAGGTGCGGTGGGCACTAACCAAAGATGGGCGTTGATCAATGCAACCGGAAATATAATCGAGACCAGATCGAATAATTCACTCTTCAATCTCGACAACAAGCCTGCTGGTAACTATAGCATTCGATACATACGATTTGAAAATAACGTGACCAATATTGGTAGCATTACCAACATTTCTCAAGTCGGAAGCCTTGTAGGATGTTATGGAGTCGCAACAAATGCCATCAACATCTTCTTGCGTACGGAACCAAACGGAGGAACACTTTCGGCACTTAGCCCAACCACTGTATGTACAAACGCAGGCAGCGCTACCGCGATTTCTGTAGCCGTGAGCGGTAACTCAGGCGAATTTAATCGATTTGGTTTGACATCTGCAGCACTTGGTCAACAAATATTGCTGAGTAATACCACTGGAAATTTCAACCTGATTGGACTCAGTCCGGGAAATTACGCAGTGACCCATATCAGTTATCAGCAAGGGGTGAGTATAGCAAATGTTCAATTCCCAAGTGATCTCGAAGGTTGTTATGATCTTTCCAACTCTGTTTCTGTTACCATTCAATCCTGCGGTGGCGCCAGTTTAACATCTTCGCCAAACCCGACATCCGGTCCTTCATTTGTTACCTTTACGAGCGCGAATGAAGACTACGCTACACTCGAAGTGTATGATATGAATGGGCGTATGGTTGAAAGCTTGTTCAACCAGGTAACAACGCCAGAGAAGGAATACCGTCTAGAATTCAGTGGAGCCAATTTGCCCAATGGCATTTACCTCTACCGTCTAACTACAGGTGCTGAGGTGATGATTGATAAATTTATGATCGCCCGATAATCAAATTAAATATCCGACCAAAAAAGAGAGGCCATCATTGGCCTCTTTTTTTTGCGTCAATTTGTCAGCTATCAACCGATGGCATGTGAATTGACTACCTTGCGAGGATTAATAAAATTCAAAAAATGCAACAAGGAAGTATCAATGTTCAGACGGAAAACATCTTTCCAATTATCAAGAAGTTTCTCTATTCCGACCACGAAATTTTCTTACGGGAACTCGTTTCCAACGCTGTCGATGCGACCCAAAAATTGAAAACGCTTGCTTCTCTTGGAGAGATCAAAGCAGATATCGACAATCTGAAAGTAGAAGTAATTATCGACAAAGCAGCCAAAAAAATCACCGTTCGCGACAATGGTATTGGAATGACTGCTGAAGAGGTCGATAAGTATATCAATCAGATTGCTTTTTCAGGCGCCGAAGAATTCGTTCAGAAATATAAGGATAGTGATAAGAAAAATGCCATTATTGGTCATTTCGGTCTTGGATTCTATTCGGCATTTATGGTTTCAGAGCGCGTGGATATCATTACCCGCTCTCAACATCCCAATTCAACTGCTGTTATGTGGACCTGCGATGGCAGCCCCAATTACACCATGGAGGAAACCAAAAAGAAAAACAAAGGAACAGATA
>JBBSDD010000353.1:0-3889 GCA_038249755.1 Flavobacteriales bacterium
AGTGGCTCCGATTGGAAAACCTTTGGTCACCACGCCGCCATCCACCCAAAGGGTCGTTGATTCGTTGATGCAATAGTTTCCACTATTCACATGAAGGGGAAGAAAAATATCATTTCCGACACGCAATGTGCCGTATACAAGACACACAGAATTTGTGTTCAATGTTTCACTTGCCTGGGGACTGTCAAAACCCTGATTGGCAAATCCAAGAAGTTGAAATTTATCGGGTCCGTCGGAAGTAATGTGCAAAACATAAGAATCGTCGAGCCCCTTGTTGATTACCAGCCGGGAAAAATAAGACGTACCATTGGCAATGAGTTCCTGATTGATAGAATTGCTGATAAACTGTGCTTCGACCCAGCCGGAAGTTTCTGTCTGCGTATAGTTGGGTGTGATCCGATTTGTAAAGCGCACATTTCCGCCATCATTTGCAAAGTTGCCTTCAAAAGTCCAGATATGTTTTCTGTTTACCGGATGAACATTGATAGAACCATCTGATTCAACCAATACATTTGCATTGCTTGTGATCGTTCGGATAACCAATGAACCGTCATTCACGGTAAAAGTTCCTTTATTGATTTCAAAAAAACCATTGTGGGTCAGGTTATTACCCATTACAATGGCCGATCCATTGTTAGCAAGGTCAATTTTTAACTTATTCACTTCCAACACATGCGGAATGGTGAATCCACTTCCGTAAAATTCCACCGTTCCACCAGTGGATGGATTTGCAAAACTCATCACATTGCCCAAAGGGAAATTTGAAGTCCCCGAGGTTCCTGCGCATCGCAAAACCCCAGAACCCGAAATAGAGGTAAAATTATGTCCGTTTAAAGTACCGAGATCAAGTGTTCCAAAAAGCTTCAGACCGTTTTGAATTCGGTTGGGAAGGTTAGCCAAAACGGACCTACCTGAACCGATATATATTGCATCTCCGGCAGCTGGTATGGCACCGGAAGGATTGACGTAATATGGTGCTGCGCTTCCATCGAGTGTCCAGGTGCCGGGGTCACTCCAGTTGCCGGATTGGTATGTATACCATGACCGAATAATCTGTCCGGTTAATGAGCTTAAAATATTGTTTTTGGTTCCAATTGTATAATATCCATTCGCAATCTGACTTCCCGATAAGCGAAATACGACTTCATCGTTTGTAATCGATTTCTCTGTCACCGGTCTCTCAGAAAAGGAACCCGATGTACCAGACCGATATAATAAAACATAGTTTTCGGGATTCTGAGGGAAATCGCCTCCGATTCCTTCACCAAAATCAAACGCAATCTGAATATTGCTGGCGTCACCCAATCCATCCTTTCGCATGTACCAGATTCGATTCCATCGTCCTTCTGTTCCGATAGGTAATTCAGAAATAACCACAGAATTTGGTGCTGCATTGTTTCCTGCACCGAGGTAAGAAAAGCTACCCTGAAGTCCTCCTGGATTGGCCCTCAATACGAGCCCATCAGCCCTTGAGTGAAGATGTTCAGAGGATGAACCCGCGTCGCGGCCCAACATGACCAAACCTTCTTTGTAGCCAGCAGGAGCTTGCATTTTGTCCCAACCACCAGTTCCACCTACTCCATACTTCGTTACGAAGTAGGAATTGAGCATACGCAACATCACTTTATTGACTTTGCCATCGTAAACAATTATTTCGGCGAGGTCACCCTGAAAAGACTCAGTAGTATTAAAACCTCCATTAAGCAAAGTTTGGATATGACCTATTACTGCAGTTCCGGTAGTTGGAGATATCAAGCCGTCCAATACGGCATTTTGAGTAAGTTCAGGAACTCCATTACCACTGGTGCGCATCCAATAAGTTGGATTGGTCTGCCCATCCCAGACAAATCCGGCGTATCGCCACACGTTGTTACTCATGTTATTGATCGTTGTAGAGTATTCATTGCCAGCAACTGTGAATTTGTAACAACCCGGTGCCGTTCCAACCTGACTTATAAGAATGTGTCGGGCATTCGCATTAGATTGTGCAAACGAAAACATCCCGTAATTCGAGTCGGATGTTTTGAAAACGTAAAATATGGAAACTCCCTGATTGGTAAATTGAAGGTTGGCGAGACTCATGTGGTTATTCGCTTTGGAAAATTCCAAATAGGGTCTTGACTCCGGGCCACCTGCGCGAAGAATGGGACTTGTCGCAGCCACTGCACTAAAATGGTTGTTATTTCCCGATTTATCCGGCCACGTAATTACGTTGGCGCCGGTTCCGACTGCAGGTGTGGATCCATCCAGCCATAAGAGCAGCTTGGGTTGGCCGTCGGAGCCATTGTTATTTCCAATACCAATTGGGCCGTATTGGGCATAGACTGAACTGGTTAAACAACAGATAAACAGCAACAAAACAGAAGGTGTTCCGTGAATTATCATTCTATAAAAGGGGGTCATAGCGACGACTAAATTTATTTCCGTATCGACCAATGAATTATTTAAGCGGTCAATAGCCACGCTGGATGTAACGAAGGACGGATGAAAAAGTTCGCGGATATACCTTCACAATTTGCGATCAATACAGCCCGGAAGAGCTTCACTCTTCTCAACTACGCCATGAATTCTATTTTGGATGCGCGATGATCGTTCTTGTGAAAAACAGAATGACGGCAATGCCGTCATTCTTTGTAGATTTTAAAATATATAATTTTGATCTATTACCGAGAATTAACCAATGGTTTTGATTTCATCTGATTATTTACGATGATACTAACGAGGTAAATACCAGGTTCGTAATTACAATTAAATGGCTGTGAAATACCCTGCTCGTCAATCCAGAGGTTTTCCTGTTGTAGCAATTTCCCTGTCAGATCATAGACCGCCATCATCACCATCTCCGCCTGAAATTCGGAAATGTTCATCCGCACTTCTCCATTTCGGGTGGGGTTTGGATATAGAACAAAATCCAGTGGACGCGAAGATTCTTCTTTCATCAACGTTACAATTTCCCTCGCATATTCAGATTGTCCGTCAAAATCAACTTGTTTCAGCCGGTAATAAACCCGCCCTGAAGGAGCGACGTTGTCGACATAACTGTACCTGTTTTCTTTGGTGCTGTTGCCCACGCCTTCAATACGGGCGATGCTTTGAAAAAACCGGCCGTCAATGGATCGCTCGAGTTGGAAATAGTCGTTGTTGGTTTCGGTGGCAGTGGCCCAGGATAAGGTGTGTTGGATGCCGTTGGTTTGGCCAGCGAAGTAGAGGAAGGTGACTGGGAGGGGGTTTATATTATCACTAGAACCAAGGGTTATAAATTTCTCAGTGAAGCCGATGGGATTTGCACTCAGAAAATTTCCAGTTTGAGTAGGAACGTCAAACGTGTGACCGCCACCTCCCTCACTGTCCCACACATCAGTTGCCTCATTATAATCCAAAACGACCAGCTTGCCGTAATCGGCTGGTAGAGTAGATACAACGGAGCTGGCTCCCCACGATAAATTTACCCTTGCAGTGGTATTTGAAGCACTGTTGCTATTGACCTTCCAATATTCAAGTTGACTCACTGTCTTCGTAGGAAGGATAGGAAGCACATTCAGCACAGGGATTTCTACCGTCGCAATGGTATCAAAATATTCCACTGTCCACGTGCGGGTAGCCGAACGGTTTGCCAACTGCAATGGGCGATAATTTGTATTTTTCCCGACAGGGAAAATTCTGGATGTTGCTAATCCTGTGAGCGTCCAATCCATTGGTCCATCAACAAAAGATAAAGGTGATCCGGTGGCCGGGACAACAACTGTCGTATTTGAAACAAGTCTCAACAAGCTATCCTGACCAGAAAAAATATTTCCGTTTGTAAGAAACAAGGTTGTGGCTATATCGACAGTATTGCGAAGTTGAAGCCCGCTCGGGTTGTCGATTTCTAAGTTGGTGAAGTCATTGG
>JBBSDD010000354.1:0-3883 GCA_038249755.1 Flavobacteriales bacterium
TACACTCGTATATCAAAAAGAGATTAGAAAGCACCGATTTGATGTACTAACCGGTTATACTGCACAACAAAATACTTCTGAAGGTTTAAGTGCCAACATTCGTGACCTTATAGATGAAAATCCGGATGTGTGGTACATAAACACTGGCGATCTTGATTTCCTCACAGTTGGCAACGGTGCCGAAACAACTAGTATCGAGTCCTTTTTGTTCCGCTTGAATTATACCTTTGATGATCGCTTCCTCTTCACAGGAAATTTCAGACGCGATGGCTCTTCAAAATTTGGCGAAAATAACAGATATGGAAATTTTGGCTCAATGGCACTCGGATGGAACATTATTAATGAAGATTTTATGGCCGGGATGCGGGATAAAATTGACAATCTAAAAATACGTGGAAGTTATGGAGCTGTAGGAAATGAGAAAATACGCTGGGACCGTCAATATACGCTCGTTCAAAATGAACAGAATGCAGTTTTTGGAATAGATGGCTCTCTTGTCCCAGGTGCATCATATGGCGTTTTGGGCAATCCTGATTTAAGGTGGGAAGCCACGGAGCAACTCAATATTGGATTTGAAATTGGTGTGCTCGAAAATCGCCTTACTGCTGAAGTCGACTATTACAGCAGGACTACCAATGACATTCTGATCGATCTGCAAAGTCCCGGGCATATGGGAAATGGAGCAAATCAATTTACCACTTTCAATGCCGCACAAGTGCGTAATAGAGGTTTGGACTTTGCCATCACATGGAGGGATCAGTTAGAAAACGGTATTGCCTATGAATTTGGTGTGTTGGGATCTACAATTGAAAATGAAGTTTTGGCAATGGGAACGCTGGCTGGGCCCGGTTCAACATTAATCGGTGGCGCCCTCGGTAATGGCCAATTTGTAACCCAAACCCAAATAGGCACACCAATAGGTGCTTACTATGGGTACCGAGTAGCGGGAGTTTTTCAAAGTGAGGCTGAACTTTCAGATTTGCCAAGTCTTGCAAATCAACAGGTTGGTGATCTCCGTTTTGAAGACATCAATGGGGATGGGATTATTGATGAACAGGATCGAACAATGATTGGGTCGTATATTCCCGATTTTATATACGGTTTTAATCTCAACGTAGCATATAAAGGTTTTTCGGTCGGATTGGATTTTTATGGTCAGCTGGGTGGCGAAATATACAATGGCAAAGATGCCGTAAGACCCGAGCAGGCCAATTACGAATCAAGTGTAATTGATGCCTGGAATGGCTCAGGAACATCTGATACAGAGCCGCGTCCCACCGCGGGTGGACTAAATTACCTTCCATCTGATTATTTTATCCAGGATGCATCATTTTTTCGTTTGCGTACAGCCACACTCGCATATCAATTACCTGATCGAATTGCTGAACAGATCAAAATGCGCAGGGCTTCTGTATACATCAGAGGTACCAATCTCTTTACCTTATCTGAATATACAGGCTATACTCCTGAAATAGCAAGTAACAATGTTCTTTCATCAGGTATAGATATGGGAGTTTACCCTATCACAGCCATCTATTCACTTGGAATTAATCTTTCATTCTGATCTTATTAAAATGAAAAAAGCAAAATTCAATAAAACAATCAGGCCATTGGTTTATTCTTTGATGGTTGGGGGTATTTTCATCGTCGCAAATTCCTGCTCTAAAGATTTTTTGGACAATCCACCACAGGGTTCGCTTACAGATGCAAATTTCCCCACCACATCAGCCCACGCTGAGAGAGCTGTAAACGGGATGTACGCCGACTTGCGTGTATGGGCGCTCTATTTCGGAGGATACCCTATAGTGGATTTTATGAGCGACGATGCCCGAAAAGGAAGCAATCCGGGTGATCAGGCAGGCTTCAATCAATATGTAAATTTTACTTTTACTGCGGACATAGGAGATATCGCAGACTGGTACGCTACTTTATATGAGGCTATTAAATCTACGCATGTCGTAATAGATAAAGTGCCTGAAATTGAAATGGATGAACAGGTGAAAACGCTATACATTGCACAGGCACGTTTTCTCAGGGCACTGCATTATTCTAATTTAGTACGTGGTTTTGGTGCGGTGCCAAAAGTGACTTCTTTAAATCCTGATCCCGGTCTGGCAAGATCTCCCCGTTCAGAAATATACAATGAGATCATCATTCCCGATTTACAATTTGCCATGGCAAATCTGCCTACAAAAGATGAATGGTCCGGATCAGATCTTGGACGTCCCACATCCGGTGCCGCTCAAGCCTTGCTGGCAAAAGTTTATTTGTATGTGGAAGATTATGATAATGCTGCGTTAAATGCAATGGAAGTAATAAACTCAGGGATCTATGATTTGGAACCAAATTTTTCTGATGCTTTTTTACCTGTAGGTGAGAATGGAAAAGAGTCTGTTTTTGAAGTAGGAGCAATTCCTTTTGGTATTGGTGCAGAAGGTGGAAATCAATTTGCCAATACACAAAGCGTTCGCGGTAACCCAAACAGGGGTTGGGGCTTCAACCGGCCCACGCTCGATCTTATCAATGCATATGATGAAGAAGATTTGAGAATGGATGCGACCGTAATTTTCCTGGGCGACATATTCGATACAGACACGATTTTCGGAGATGGGGCCACGCTTGATTCTACTTTTAACGCAAATGGTGTACTGATTGAAATTGAGACATACAACCAAAAAGTATGGGTGCCAGGTAATACCGTTCAGGAACCATTCGGATATAATGTGAAGGAAATGCGTTATGCCGAGGTTTTGCTTATCGCGGCAGAGGCACTGAATAAAAGTGGAAATAGCGGCGGAGCGCTTACCGAATTGAATAAAGTTCGCGCGCGCGTTGGGATGCCGGATATTCTGGAAATGAATCCTGATCTGCTTGACGAGCTTATTATTCTGGAAAAGCGTTTTGAAATGGCCTTGGAACAGGAGCGGTTTTTTGATCTGGTAAGAACCGGTCGTGCGCCGGAAGTTCTCGGGCCTTACGGTTTCCAGCAAGGCAAACATGAAACTTTTCCCATACCCAACAGCGAATTGCAACTCAACCCAAATCTTACCCAAAATAGTGGCTGGTAAAATTTTGTGACATCAAATCTTTATTCCTCGCACAACAGTGTTAACTTTACGTAAATAAATTCTTAATTCTACCATTATTATGAAATTGCTCAACAATCAATTTTCATTGCTTTTAATTGCAGGAGTCATTGGATTTTCCGCTTGTAATGACGACGAAGAAGCTTCGACAATGACCGTCAACAGTATCACGACGACAGATGGAACCAATCTTTTCGGTGCCACCTCAGCCAATGGTGTAGCCCTTGACCAGAATATACTGATTGGTTTCAGTTCTTCGGTTAACTCTGCCACACTTGGCAACGTTGGCCTTTTCAATGGAAGCAACGAAGTGGATGCTGCGGTAACAGCCAGCGGAAGCACTGTAACCATTACACCTGCCGAAGATCTTTTTGGAGGTGGTCTTTACACTGTTCGTATTGAAGGTGTTCAATCGACTGACGGCACCGCTGCAAGTACTGTTGAGGCTAATTTCACAACGACAGGTATCGGACTTGGCACAGCACCAGCTTCCAGCAATCAAATTATGTATGTTCAATTCAATACAAATTATGTCGATCTAACTGGTAATTCTTCTATGACGCACAGTCAGAACTCGTGGGTTGTCGATCGATTTGGTAATGTAGACGGTGCATTATATTTGAACGGAGCCAATTCAGGTCCAGGAAGTGGCGACATTGTAGAATATGATGGAGACTTTATTTCGCCCAGCCTTACGCTCAGTGCTTGGTTTAAAGTTGATCCAGCTAATTTCCCAGGCAGCCGACCTGCTTTTGGTGTGGCTGCAGAGAAAGGCTATTTCCTTGAAGTTGGCGGTA
>JBBSDD010000355.1:0-3859 GCA_038249755.1 Flavobacteriales bacterium
CTTCCCTTACCAAAATCAGTCCCATGAAAGCCAACCTCACCAACCTCAAATTCGAATACCTCTACCGGGATGCCGGCAATTACAAGCAATTCGGTTCGGTAGTCTTTGAGAATCCTTCAGGAATTACAGCAGAAGAAGCGACGGAACTGATCCGATCAAGATTGATCGATGGACAATATTTTGAATCTTCAAAAGGGGATGTACCCATCATTCAAGTCTATACGTACCATCCGGATTTGGATCATGGATGGTATGAATTTGAGCAGCTTTCCGAGACCGCTGAAGTTTCCAATCCGCAAAGGGAATTTGACGAATTCATAAAAGATTTTGGCGTGTAGTCACCGTCCGGCAGACCGCCTTTCACCTTATTTCAAAACCATCGAAACGGAAGCACGCTCTGCTGTATTTCAAAGCCGGGTGCCAAAAATCTACAATTACACCTGCGCCATCTCAGGCCACCGTGTTACGACTACATCGGGCGTGCAGATGATTGATGCGTGCCACATTACCCCCTGGAGCAGTTCAAAAAACGACACCATCCAAAACGGCATTTCGCTTACACCGACACTGCACCGGGCCTTTGACCGCAAACTCATCGGCATCAATGCGGACTACCGGGTAGTGGTGTCAGATATGTTTGTGGAAAACGAAAACTCCCCTTATAATCTCAAGCAGTTTCATGGGAGGAGGATTTTTTTACCCAATAGGGAAGCATGGTGGCCGGATAGGGAGGCGTTGGCTGAGCGCGGTATCTCATGAATTTCCGCGTATTTTAATTTGAAATCTGTGAACACCAAACTATGAAATCAAAAGAAATATAAACTGAGCACTTATAGCGCAATCGGAATGGCAACCTGAATTTCTACGGGTGTAAAAATATCCGTTTCCAGGTCTCTTGTTTCGATGGTCACGATCAGACTATAACGGACCTGGCTATCATATTTCTTTAAAGCCTTTCGCGTCCGGTACCAACCGTTTTTGGGATAAACTGCGAGATACCTGCGGGTAGATAAATCTGCTCCATTCGTATTCAGAAAATCCTTTTTTACAGATCCTTTGCTGCGTACTCTTTCTTTGATGGTCCAGTTTTCACTTGTGCCTTCGTAAAGGTCACTACTTTCATCACCAGTGGAAGCAGCAGAAATTCTGCGTTTAAAAGCGGGTAAATCTTCAGTAGGTTTTATTAATTTAAAATCCAGATTATGTGAATGATAAGAGAAACTTTTCACGTATTGCCGGGCTCCAGGATTCGGTTCGATAAAATAAGAGAGCGTCACGGTGATACACACATCATTTTCGGCAACTATATTTCTCAATACGTCAATTGGCCATGGAAGCTCATATAAATGATATTCATTATACTTAACGTCGCTCCCTTCCAGGCGATATGGTGACAACTCATTCTCGCTTATAATAGTCAGACAATTATTAGCACTGTACATTGCTTTTTCGATATTTGGAACTCCGTATCCCACAGAGCATAACAGTTTAATTCTCTCTTGTTCATTATTAAGATCCACACCCGAGATCATTGCTTCTGTCCAGGTCGCACTGTGAATGATTAAACCCCGGATGGTTTCCGGTCTGTAATTCGGATATAAAGTCATTAGCCGCGCAGCCATTTTAGATGCAAGTGCAGCAGCAGCACTTGTACCACCAAATGGAACAAACAAGTTATTTGTAAAATCTTTATCCAAAGACAAGGGGTCTAATTCCGGATGAGCTTCTACAAATACACCATCAGTAAGCATATTGCCTGCTTCCATTACAATGTCAGGTTTGTTGGCCCATTGTTTTTCCCAAACTGCCGATGCTGAGTTGCAAGGTGCCATTGCCCCACGCCTTGCCAGTGGCGCAAGTCTGCCTTCAGAAGTTTGAAATTTCAATGTAAAGCCACCTACCGTGATTACGTTGTATGCCTGTCCTGGGTCCTGAATAGTTTCTTCAAAATTTAGTGTCGGATAATCGTCATGTCGGACCAAAGCTATATTTCCACTGCTCGCTATAACCAATTGTTTTTCGGCACTCTCGTGTAGATTGCCAAATGTTATGTCGTCAAGTGCTGCGGAACTGGATGAAGGACGTCCACTCTTAATAATGCCTGAATTTGTAATCGAAATACAGTACACTCTTTTGTTCTGTGGCCTGTCAATAAACGGGCTGTTGCATCCATCTTTATACACAACACCATATAATTCAGGATTTGTACTGGACGATGGATGAAGAATTTTGAATGATTCAACACCATGCCTGATTTCAATTATTTCATTTCCAGCGAGGACTTCCGTTAAATCACCAAAAATTGCCAAACCAGCCATGCCTGTGCCATGCCCCGCGCCACGCTCAGTATCCCCAAGTCCCCAGCCAGCTTTCCAGGAATATAAGTTCTCCTCTGGAATAATGTCACGCAACAATTCGTGCCGATGATTGACGCCGGAATCAAGCAAGCAAATTAGAACTGAATTCTTATCAATTTCCAATTTAAGACGACTGCGTAAATCTGCTGCCCATTCTTGTTCGTTATCAAAATCCTGGCTTTCAGAAGTGATAAAATCATTTAATTCCTGAGGTTTCCTTAACTCGGCCAAACAGTCTAAAAGCATCAGAGAATTGGAGAGTTGATCGGGAGATGCACGTACCAATTTAACAACATGTTCTACAAAAACCAGTTCGTTGACGCCAATTGTTGCACCTACGGCAAGGAGTTGTGAAGCGATTTTTTCTTCATTTCCAATGTATCTGGATTTACGAAACCACACTTCCCACCATACAGAATCACCCGTTGAGGGGAAATCATGAAATTGGGCATCCGTCCAAAATGCTTCCAGGGTTGCCAATCGAATATCATCAATATTGAAAAGCAATTTAGCATGTCGTGGATTATTACCAGTTACTCGTGATGTTTCGAATTCCTCCACTTTTTTCAAAAATGTGCTTACACCGCCTTCGGAGAGAGCCACAAGTAAGCGGTACCTTTCCAGCATTTCTTCATCACCACTACTTTCCTTTTTGACGGATATCAGCTGAAATTGAGGGTTCGGCCTGTTTGAGTTAAATTGATCAAAATCAAATTTATATCCCCAGTCGGAATAAAATTCAACATAGACAATTTCATCTTTTGAAAGGCCTTCATCAATGTCAGCGATTTCAGGTAAATTAAATCTGAGCTTTATAGCGTTAAGCTGGTCTTTAAGCCTGGCGGCATGTCCGGCCCTCGACTTTGTACTGTTTAATGTGAGTTTCCCACCGCCTGCAGGTCTGGGATAGACATAAGGTTCTGTCCTTGAAAACCTTTGAATTGATGCAATATGATTTCTTTTAGTGAATCGTGGCATCCTTTATTTGCGTTTCCTGATCGCCGAAACCAATTCGCGTTCAGTTAAAACATCCTGATCGCTCATAAGCATTTCCTTTATTGTATCTTCACATGCACGTACCACGTCACTATAATTCAATCCCTTCGCCTTTTTCGCGATTTCCTTTAAATCGACTTCGGTTGCAAAATGAAAGGCTTGAAGATGTTTCTTCAGCGTAGACTGTATTTCTTTTTCTTCCGGCAAAGGATAGTCAATAACATCATCAAACCTTCTGAACAAGGCCTTATCCAATACATCAGGCATATTGGTAGCGGCAATGATGACACCGTTGCTTTGATCATTTTCAATATTGACAAGGAAACTATTGAGTACACGCTTTATTTCACCTACATCATGGCTATGGTTTCTATGGGAACCGATAGAGTCAAATTCGTCAAAGAGATATACCCCACGATTATCCACCATGGTATCAAAAATAACCTGAAGCTTACCAATAGATTCGCCCATATATTTTGAAATCAGTCCATCAAGACGAACTATGA
>JBBSDD010000356.1:0-3856 GCA_038249755.1 Flavobacteriales bacterium
AATCAAATGTGGTTGCGCCATACCGAAAACAATCCCGGTTCGACTGTATTTGATACACCTGAGAACGATACGTATGACATTGGTTTGCGCCGTACACGCATCCAACTTTTCGGCCAGCTCACTGAGAAGGTATTTTTTTATACCCAGATCGGCCAGAATAACCTGTCGCACATTAGTTCGCGCAAACAAGGGTTATTTTTTCTCGACGCTACAGCCGATTATAAGGTTGCGGGGAATTATTTGTCGATTGGTTCGGGCCTTACGGGATGGAGTGGTTTGTCGCGGTATGCATCACCGTCGGTGGGCAGCATCATGACCATGGATGCGCCTATATATCAGCAATCTACCATCGATATCACCGATCAGTTTTTGCGGAAGCTGAGTATCTACGCCAAGGGAAAAGTTGGAAAACTCGATTACCGCCTCGCCTTGAGCGATCCGATGTCGGTGCAAAACAGTGTGGCTCAAACCGGCGAAATTGGAACCTATGCCCAATTTGCGACAGAACCCGGGAAGGCGCAATTTCAGGGGTATTTGATGTACCAATTTCTCGAAAGTGAGTCGAATCAAACGGCCTACAACGTGGGAACGTACCTGGGAGCAAAAAGTGTATTTAACATCGGTGCTGGTTTCATCACGCAGCGCGATGCCATGTGGCATTTGTCAGCCGGGGGTGCGGACACCCTGCGCTCCGCCCTGCGATTGTTTGCGGTGGACGTATATTACGATGCGCCGCTCAACCGCGAAAAGGGTACGGCACTGACCGCCTATGCGTCTTTCAGCAGCAATGATTATGGCCAAAATTACGTGCGCAATGTCGGGGTGATGAATCCCGAAACGGGCACCGACGCGGCTGGTAGCTTCAATGGTCCTGGCAACGCTTTCCCGATGATGGGCACAGGGGAGGTGGTATACGGGCAATTGGGTTACCTTTTGCGCAAAGATTTATTGGGCAAAGCCGGGACATTGCAACCATATATTGCCGGACAGGGTGCTTATTTTGATTTGCTTGCCGACCCGATGTATATGTACGAAGGCGGGGTGAATTGGCTCATCGAGGGCCACCGAGCCAAGGTTTCTTTGAATTATCAGAGCCGGCCGGTATTTATGGCAAACCCTTCCGGGGAAATTAATTTTGCCACGCGGAGGAGTATGGTGGTCTTGCAGTTTCAGATTGCGGTATGAGTGATGTTGGTTTTTGAACTAAAAAGACGAAGTTTAAATTTGGGATAAGGATTTTTTGAAAAGGAAACTTTTTGGAAAAAACTTCCTTTAAACAATCGCCGGAGTGGTAGTGGATACAGGCCTTCCAAGCTGTCCGACAGTGTCGCCTTGGAGCAGGTAAGATTGAAGTAAAACAAATGTGGATAGGGTTGGGGGGGCTTGTCCCTTTGCGCGTGGATCACGAACCAAAAGCCGGATTTCGGACATCCAGTAGCACATCCTCAAATTTCTCCGGATTTTCAACCACCCGTGCCAGTTTTTCCGCTACAGCGGCACTTTCACTCAAATCTCCGTTGGCTTTAAGGTCCAAAAAACGCTGAATATTGCTGAACTGGGCCTTATCAACTTTGCGAATTTCACCTTGCATATCGGTATCCACCACACCGGGGGCGATGGAAAATACCCTGATTCCATTGCCATGCAATGCACATTCTTCGGCTGCAACGCGGCTGAGCATATCAATCGCGGCTTTCGATGTACAATACGCGGACCACCCGTCCACAGGACTTTTGCCAGCACCGGAGCTGATATTGACGATAACTTTTTTGGCATCCAGCGCGGCATATTGGGCGATAAAGGCATTCATCAGGATGGCCGCGGCGGATACATTCACATCCATTACCTTCCGGAAATTGTCCATTATGATGCTGCCCAAAGGTCCCACATCCCCCAGAAGACCTGCGTTGTTGATCAATACCACCTCGTCGCCGTTTTCCCGGCTTGGAAAAAAACCTGACGCCTCCTGCTCCAGCCGGTCAAGGTCTGAAAGGTCGAACGCAAAGTGGGAATACTGTTCAGATGGGCGTTGCACCTGGGTACGGGAAATACCCGTGACCATCGTGTTTTTATCCTTTAAAAAATAATCGACCAGACCTTTTCCGATACCCCGGCTTGTTCCTGTAATGATAAAATATCGCATTTATTCGTTTTTAATTTAAATTCGTTTGGGCACTGCAATTCTATTTGTTTGATTGCGAATATCGCTCATAATATGAACCGCAACCGTCGATTATCGCAACTTTCTTCAGCACAACGGGGGAATTTTTGCCACGGATCCCTTGCCTGCTAGAAAATGGGAAGTAAGCATTGTGGCTGGGAATTATCGTAACCATTTGGCAGACAGACGGAAAAATAGAAATGTCGAACGATCTAAAAACCCGCATCCGGAAATATCCTCTCGGTACATCATTTGCCGATAAGGCGTGAACCAATATCCAATATCTTATGAAAACAATGAAAATATTCATGGCAGTCGCCGTCGCATGCAGCGCAACACTGGTAAATGCACAAACTGATAATGACTATAAAAATCTGGAAAGTTTCGTAGACAGCGTAGACAGAAAAATAGACAATAAAGCAGAAGCCAATTGGGACAAAGTAGAAGCCCGATACGATATGCTAAAATCGAAAGTGGATAAGAAATCTGACAATTTTAGCGATGAAATGGCTGGGGAATACAGGGAACTCGAAAACCGATACGAAAGTTTGAGAAGAGAAGCCAAAAACGATGGCGAAGAGCTGGAAGATGAGGCGGAGCAACGTTTGGCGAAAGCCGAAAAATGGTGGAACGAAAAGAAAGAAAACACCAAAGAAAACCTGGATGAGGCCGGTGATGACGTAGAAGACGGATGGGAAGACACCAAGAAATGGTTTAGCAAAAACTACAACGGCCTGAAGGAAGAAACCCGGAAGAGATACGATGAAATGAAGGAGCGATATGACGAAAAAAACTGACGTTATTTATCGGACTTGTACCATAAATAACTTGGAATAATTCATTCAAAAGCCGCCATACCGGGCGGCTTTTTTATTTTAATTGAAATTTTGGTTTCAGATTGGATATTGATATTTCCCGAAGCGAAAGAAAGGAATTGTACTACGCAATTTTGATTTCTGATCAACAATGTCGGCATTACATCTGATACCCCGAAACCTGGCAAAAAATGATAAATGTGAACCTGACCGTGATATTCAACTGCAAAAATGCGTCGAGCTTGTGCCTGCGGATTTTTAGAGCTCATCCCATTCTCTTAATGATAAGAACCGATACCGATCGCCAATGAAGCTATTCGCTTTTTCGATTCTGTCGATTAAAAGCTGAGGGCCGGAGATGCGAAATGTGCTTTGAATTTTTCCCAAGATGCGCAAGAATTGCACTTTCGAATTGCTTCAGTTTGGTAAGTGAATTATCTCCCGATTCCTGAAGTTTTTCACGGGCGACATTGATAGCCAATTGCATAAGGTCCATACGATGCGAAGGGTCATCCTTCAAGTAGATTTCTAATTTATGCGACTTGCAGAAAGTGCTCATGAGGATTTCTTCTGCAATTTTTTTGTTTGGAGAAATCTCCAAAGCGATTCCATAAATCATATCGCAGTATTTGTCGTAAAAGTTTTCAAAAGATATAGTCGCTCCGTTATTCATTGCAGGGAGAACACTAAAATGTATGACATAAGAAGTTGACAGATTACAGCACTATTTGCGATTGGAAATACGGTCAATATTGTGCCAATGATGAAAACAATTGTAACGAAAGGAAATTAGGAAGATATAAAATGAAACTTGTGGAATTCAATACGCAGGATGGGGAATACTGTGATGGCAATTCGGATTATTTGAACTTCTCGATTA
>JBBSDD010000357.1:0-3852 GCA_038249755.1 Flavobacteriales bacterium
CAGCATCATCTATGGCATATAGCATATTTCCATTTGCTGTAAAGGTTCCATGATTGCAGCTGTAATCTTTCAATTTAATCCATTCAGTAAGTCCGCCTGCCAGTTTGGTATGGTGGATGGCAAATGCATAATTTTCTCCTTTTCCAGCCCTGATCCTTGCAATGATGTATGGTGAATGCGGGAAAGTATAGACATAGGGTGTTTCGTATTCATTAATGTCCATTTCATTGTTGACCTCATACCCAAAAATAGATTCATCCTTGTTTTGTTCGCTCCCAATAAAGTGCAATTTCAGTTGACCGCGGTAATACTTTTCTGATTCGTTATTGCCTATAGGTGCCTGCGTATAAATAAGTCCCGAATCATTTGGTAGCCAGGCCATAGAAACCCCACTGGCATCGTTAAACATGACTGGCCCGATACTATCTTTCAAAAAAGTTTTTGCATCCAGATCGAAAAAGCGAATATGTGGATTGGATTCACCAGATTCCACCATCATCAAAGCCAATAATCTTTTCTGATGTGCAAATACCATTTTTTTGGCAGTGAATTTCTTGCCGTAAAATGTAAACGGCAGTGGTGTGATTTTTTCCTCTTCTTTCGCAATGTTCGATCTGCGAATCAACCATCTGATACCATCAGGCATTGATTTATAAAAATACACATCATTCTTCTGTACGCCTTTTACGATTATTTCATCCGGATTGGGCGTATAAATTTTGTCAAATAAGTTTTCCAATTTTTCAGTTCCCGATATACGATCAAGCAGTTTGTTTGTAAATTCTCCTTGGGCTTGAGCCCAAAGCAATTTCTCTGCGTCATGTTCTGGTCGGGAAAGCCAGGCATAATTGTCAGTGAGCTTTTGGTTATAGATAATTGTATCAAATGGCTCAGATTTAACAATCGGATAAGCAAACTGTGCAAATAGACTTTTTGCGCATGTTACATGAAGCAGAACAACCGTGAGCAGTATTTGGCGTAATAATTTTATAGTCATTGGATTTGTGTACTTGTTTCAAATAAGTTCTGACATATGCCCATGCGGATACTTCGAAACGCACTTCTGGCTTTACCAATCTGGTTTCAATGGTTCTACCCACCGATTTTCATTGGCTTCGCTTCCAAAGTTAAACCCAATTTTCGCAAATCCAAATCCTCTAGAAAACTGTGCATGAGACGGCTGTATAATTCCTAAACTGGCTTTTACAGTGAATCGGTATCAGCATAAATGTACACATCGTTTTTCCCTGTACTATTATAAATCTGTTTAATAAATTATATCGTCGCCTTCCATGGGCATCAACAACGCGAAAAGTAATGAAATCAAAACACCAATTTTAAGCTGACACCAAACAAGAAATTGACAACAAAATCAGGCAAGATCACATTGCAATTCACACCTCCCAATTCGCAATTCGAAATTCCCAATTGACAATTCGCAACTCAAAATTCATAATTCTCATTATATCCCCCGATGCAACCATTTCCATCAATTTGCACTCTATATTTATATACAAGCTTTCGCCAAATGAAAAAACCAACCTTCCTCCTGCTCCTCGTCGCGATCACCGCCTTCGCTTTAAGCTGCACAAAAGATGATGACGGCAATTGCGATCCACCTGCTGCTGCCTCAGTCAACTTCCTGGAAGACCTCCAAACAGGCGATAAATTGCAATACACATTGTGGACCGTAGAAAATTATTTTAGCGAAAGCGAGAGCCAATTCCAATACACCGGCGACACCCTCGAACTCGAGGTGTTGGAAATATCCCCATCTGGCATTTTAATCTCCGAAAAAATCACCCCGGGCTCGAACATGATGTCTTCCACGGAAACATATTATTGGAATAAAGATTCAGTATTTCTAAGCCGCTGGAATATCGCCGGTGACTCCCTCTTCGTGACATCTGATCAGACATATTACTTCTCACACCTCATTAAAATACCACGCTTGAAATTCAGCGACTTCAGCGAACCGGAAGTGGCGATCACGGACTATCGAACCGACTACAATTCTGCGGAAATGGATGTGCAACTTTTCACCACCAATTACACCCTTTTTGGTCACTTATACGATACGCTAAGCGTCTACATTAATAATTCGGCGATGGCACTCGACGGCCCTGGCTACACCAATGTTTATGGCCGGTCAAAAGGGATTGTGCGCGGCAGTATTTACAGTGGCGAGACCGGCTGGGGCCAGGGCTGGGACAGGATCTGGTAAGTCTTTTTCTTTTCGAAAAAGGCTAAAATCGTCGCGTGCTTAAACAGAAGAAATAGTTGGGCAGATGCCCGTGCTTTGTCATGACTCCCTTCGAGTAGGAATGCGCGCGC
This sequence comes from Flavobacteriales bacterium, assembly GCA_038249755.1. Lineage (GTDB taxonomy): Bacteria > Bacteroidota > Bacteroidia > Flavobacteriales_D > Cryomorphaceae > JBBQZU01. Next base: position 2,335 of record JBBSDD010000357.1, read on the forward strand.
GCTGGTCGCGAGGGTTCATCCGTCGCTTGCGTTACTCCCTTGGTTCAGGCATAAACCAAAAAACCCCTCCTATCCACCAAACTTACCATTCAGCTCCTCCACGATCCTCTCAATCTTTTTGTTCCGGGCGGTTTCATCCAATATGGTGGACGGCGCTTGTCTCACTTCACAATTTTCAATGGCACAGCGCTCACACGTGACGCCTACATCCCGGGTAATGATACCCTTGTCCCCCAAAAAATTGAGTTTCCGCTGCAGTTGTTTATTGATGAGTAAACCAATGCTGATGCTTCGGTAGTTGTTTTCTCTAAAAGGATCTTTGGTGGCGGATGAAAGCACCAAATATTTCAACCCATCACTTTGATAATTGGAGATTTGAATATCGAATTCATGGTCCTTTTTGCTTTTGCCAATATCACCCAAGACCTTTAAAGATACCCATCGCCTGCAATAATGTTCATTGGTTTCATTCGCGTGGGGAGAATGATGATGCGATAAATGCAGTTCTTTTTTCAGGTAATAAATATCACTATTGGCTTCGTGCGTAAATCTCAAAAAGAACAAATTCTGAATATTAAACTCCTTGGGCAATACATTGGTTAATCGCTGATAAAAAGATTCTGGCGATGCGTTAAAATCATTGATGGCTTTTAGGAATAAAGACACATCAAAAGTGTCTTTTTCAAATATTTCATTTAATTGCCCCGCGAGTTTGGCTCTGGGCAATATCAAAGCACCGGCAAAATAAGAAGCATAAAAATTATTTAAAACCTGATCAAAACTGTCAAATTTAATCCAGGGAAAGGTGTACAACCGATCTGTTATTTTTAAATAATTATTCGCAATTTCTTTGGCATAAATAAAAGTGCGTTGCGCCTCATCGATATCATTCGCCAACAGAAGCGTTTTGGTTTTAGGAACAAAAACAGTCCGCAGATTACCCAGTGCTTCGTGTTTATCCAACTCTTCTTCTTTTATCTGATAGCCATATTCTTCTATCAGTATTTCTTCTAAATCACTGGAAGAAACGGGTTGATTTATGTCGATGTGATACGCCTTCACAAACTTCAATACCTGTTGCTCTATGTCATCGAAATAATTGTTGTTGGCCTCTTGAAATGAGCGTACGGAAGCCAGGAAAAAACTCTCCCGGCTAAAGCTATAGTGTTGTGCAATTTCAATGATGGTGCTGATAAAGGCATTGACTTTCAAAGGGGCGTTGGCGACAATATCAATTAAGGTGCTTTCTTTTATTCCAAAAAGATCCAATGGAAGCTCCTTCAAAATTTTTGATTTGAGCAGATCCCCAATTGGAGCCAAATTTTTATCCAGTTTTAAAGAGACCATCTGGTCATAGGGAACATCCAACTTTTCCGACAGAAGTGAAATCTTATCCGGTTTGGGATATTTTTTCCCATTCTCAATTTCATTCAAATAAGACTTGGACAATCCCGAAAGTTTAGCCAATCCGAACAGCGACAAATTCTTGTCAGTCCTTATCTGCTTTAACTTTAAGCC
>JBBSDD010000358.1:0-3843 GCA_038249755.1 Flavobacteriales bacterium
AGCACGATGCGGTAGGCGGTTTCGTCTTCGAGTCCGTGGAGAAAACCAAACCCGAGCACAATCTCTTTCCCGAAAAGGGTGGCTTCATTGCGCGAGCGGTTCAGGCAGGGCGGTGCGATCATCCCACCCTTCATCCGGGCTTCGTGCAGGTAAAACTCCCGGCTGTAAAAACCCCCGCCATTATTGATCGTCGCCACCATATACTCCAGCGGGTAGTGGGCTTTGAGATAAAGACTTTGATAACTCTCCACGGCATAACTCGCCGAATGGCCTTTGGCAAAAGAATAACCCGCAAAACTCTCCACCTGCCGCCAAATCTCGGCGGTGAGCTCGTCCTTGTAGCCTTTCTTTTTGCAATTGCTGAAAAACTTGCCCTTCGCTTTGGCAAACTCCTCCCGCGAGCGAAACTTCCCACTCATGCCGCGCCGCAGTACATCGGCTTCACCCAGGGTGAGCCCGGCGAAGTAGTGCGCCACCTTGATCACATCTTCCTGATACACCATCACACCGTAGGTTTCGGGCATGATTTCGAGCATGGTCGGGTGGGCTTCTTTTCTTTTTTCGGGAAACCGGTACCGCAATATAAACTCCCGCATCATGCCCGAGCGCGCCACGCCGGGACGTATCACCGAACTCGCCGCCACCAGCCCCAGGTAATTGTCCACCCGCAACTTCCGCATCAGGATGCGCATGGCCGGACTCTCCACATAAAAACAGCCGATGGCATCGCCGTTGCGCAGCATTTCGCGGATGGTCTCGTCCTGTTTGAACCGCTTCATGTCGTGGATATCGATGGGCGGGTGGTCGGGCTGGTTTTCGTCGATCAGGGCCAGGGCATCCTTGATTTTGCCGAGTCCGCGCTGACCGAGAATGTCAAATTTGTAGAGCCCATTGTCTTCGGCCACGATCATGTCAAACTGCACCGTGGGAAATCCCTTCGGCGGCATCCACGTGGGCGAAAAAGTATGGATGGGCGCATCGGCGATCAGGATGCCAGCCGCGTGCAGACTCAGGTGGCTGGGAAAACCTTCGATGAGTTTGCCATAGCGCAGCACCAGCACGGAGAGCTCGTCGAGCTGGTCGGGATCAAATTTGCCCGAGCACAGCAGGTCGATCTCTTCTTTGGGCAGCCCGAATACCTTGCCCAGCTCGCGGATCACGGCGCGGTAATGAAAGGTATTGCACGTGCCCAGAATGGCGCAATGCGGGAAGCGCTCAAAGATATACCGCGTCACATCGGGCCGGTCGCGCCACGAAAAGTCGATGTCAAAGTCGGGTGGATTCTTGCGGTACAGGTTGATAAACCGCTCGAAATACAGGTCGAGTTCGATGGGATCCACATCGGTGATGCGCAGAATATACGCCACCAGGCTGTTGGCCCCACTCCCCCGCCCCACGTAGAAGTAGCCCTTGCTGCGCGCGTAGCCCGTGATGTCCCAGTTGATCAAAAAATACGATACGAATTGTTTCTGGGCGATCACTTCGAGCTCCATTTCCAGACGGCGCATCACCTCATCACCGGCATCGGGGTAGCGGTAGTGCAGGTTGTCGTGGCAGAGCTTCCGCAAAAGGATTTCGTCGGCTTCGGGTGAGCCCGTGGCTGGATCCAGGAGCGGTGTGTATGCCCGCAGGTTTTTGTGCGGATAGGCATCGCCGTATTCAAAGTGCACGGTGCACTCCTGCAGTATCCGCGTGGTATTGGCGATCATTTGCGGGTATTCGCCGCAGAGCGACATGAGTTCATTCCGGTGCATCCACGTATCCGTGGGGCGGGCCTCTTCCGAAGGGGGCAGTTTGGAAAGCAGGCAATTGATATCCGTGGCGCGCAGGAGCCGGTGCATATTGAAGTGGCGTTTGGCCAGATTGGATGCGAAGGTGAAATGCTGCCCCATCACGAGTTTGTCGCGGCGCCGGGCCCAGGGCGAGCGCGAGAGGCGGATGAGGTCGTGCGGATCTACACCGATATATTCATTGGGGCGCAGGGTATGGTCTGGCCCTCCCGCGCGGGCGCTTGCGCTGTCGGCAAATGATGGGAAGGGGTATATTACCACCACATGCTCGAAGGGCGGGGCTTCCGCCAGAATATCTTCGCCGCTGTGGAGAAATTGGGAGAGATAGGCGTTGATTTCGCGAAAGCCTTCATTGTTTTTGGCCAAGGCCATAAAACAGGGCTGAGCACCGTTGCGGAAGTCGATGCCAATCACGGGCTTCACCCCTTTTTTCTGCGCGATGCGCACAAAGTGCAGCGCCGCCGAAGTGCTATTGATATCGGCGAGTGCCACCACGTCGTAATCGTTGGCCATGGCCTGTTCCAGCACTTGTTCGGGCGATAGAATGCCGTAGCGAAAGGAGTAATATGAATGGGCGCAAAGCATGGTACAAAGCTAATATTTTTAGCATTTGGATTAGTGCTAATTTTGGTAGCTAAGATGGTAGTGGGTCGTGGGTAGTGGGTTGGGCATGCCTGAAATACACTGACCGAAAACTTCTTCCTTGAAACTCCAGCAGTTTGGGCGCGTCGCACGAGGGCTTTAGCCCTTCCTGGCGTCCTTGAAACTTAGCGGCTTGGCGAGACATATCCCCTACCGGCCGCAGGTGGGCGACCGCTGCGTTTTTTCTTTAGCGCCGCTGCGTTAAAAGCGTTTTTTGTTTTTAGAAATGCCTGAAACACCCAATTGCCGCATGTTTCGTTACACAGTACCTTATTCGATTCCTCAAAATCAGGCAAAAAAACAGTTTGTCAGGTTGGCTCTCCAAACCTTCATAAAATAAAAACTTCCCTCTTTCTATAAAAACCAAAACGCTGAAAAACCTTTCCTTTGTATCAAAATTGGTTGGCATGGAGAAACGCATTTTTATCGTACTCGGAATTATGGTCAGCTGCCTTCACTTATCGGCTCAGGAAAAGATAGAACGGGAACGCGGCATCGGTGCGGATGATGTACCGAAACAAGCCGTGAAATGGCTGGATGATGCCTTCGAAGGTGAAAAGAAGGTGCAGTGGTACGAAGAACAATCGGCCGATAAATTGAGCTATGAGGCGAAATTTGATTGGAATCAACATTTTTACAGTGTGGAATTTGACAGTGAAGGAATCATTGAAGACATCGAAGTCGTGCAGAAATGGGAAGATCTTCCGGAAAATGTACAGACCGAATTGAAGAAATTTTTCAAAAAAACATTTTCCCGGCACCGGATCGAAAAAATTCAGTTACAGTACACGGGGTCGCCAGATGACCTCGAAGATCTGATGGATGAAGATGAATCCGAAGACATCACCATTCGTTATGAATTGGAATATTACGGCGTCAACCATGAAGGCAAAAAGGTGTGGGAAGGGCTATTTGACGATAAAGGCGCGCTGATAGAGCAAAGAAAAATAGTGCAGCGCCCCACAGACAATCTGAACTATTGAAACGGATTATTCTTTGCCTGGTCTTATTTATTCTTGTTAAGTCAGTTCACGCACAGCGGGTGAGTTCGACCGGATTTTTTCCGGAAGCCCAGCTCACCTTCTCGCCACTTGAAAAACTCGTGCTCACGGCAAAAATTGAAACCCAACACGGCATGGTGACCAACACCAGCGAAACCGAAGCCAATTGGGGATATTACCATGACAGAACGGACTTCCAGGGATTTGCAGGTACTTCGCTCAATCCATTTATCTCAATCGCCGGGGGGTATCAATTTCGATGGGATGGAGATGGTGACAACAGCCACCGAACCATCCAACAAATCTCGCTGGTGCAGCGCAAAGCAAGCTACCGACTGGGGCACAGGCTCCGCACTGATCAAACCTTTCTTCCCACGGAGGCTCCCGAATTTCGGATACGGTATCGTTTG
>JBBSDD010000359.1:0-3835 GCA_038249755.1 Flavobacteriales bacterium
AACTGCGAAAACAGGATTTGTGTACCAATTATAAAATTTTGCGACAGCGAAAGCCACCACTAGGCAAATCACAAAAACATACCAGAACCTGAGATACCTCAACAGGAAGTGTTTCAATTCAAAATCACTTTCTTCCCGGTTTGGCCGGTTGAGATTTTCCATTTCTGCCATGGCTACTGCGTGAGGCTGATGATTACGACCACAAAAGTGAGACCGCTGAGCACCAAAGGAAGCAACCTGTAAATATTGTCATCGCTGGCAGTGCGGCCTTTTGATGGTTCGATGTAGAGCACGTCGTTGTTTTGCAAATAAAACAAGTCCTGATTTAAAGATGTGGAATTGTTTAGATTGATTCGGTAATAGCGCTTCTGTTCACCGATATTTCGGATGAGCATCACATTGTCGCGGCTGGCGAAAATGGTGAGGTCTCCGGCAAAACCCAGCGCTTCCAGAATATTTACTCTGCTGTCCGGAATTTCATAAACACCTGGATTTCTGACCTCTCCGAGCACGGTAATCCGAAAACTTACAAGCCGCACGTTCACGGTAGGTTTTTGTACATATTCCAGGAGGCGTTCCCGCAAAATTGCTTCTGCTTCGGACGTTGTTTTTCCGGAAAGGTTAATCTGTCCAACCAGCGGAATATCCACCATGCCTTCTGAGGTGATCTGATATACATTCGGTGCATAGCGACTGTCGGATGCCGAGCCTGGTTTGATAAAAAAAGTATTCGTTTCCTGACTGATGCTCGTAATGTTGATCTCGACCAAATCACCTGACTTGAGCGTGAGTTGTGGAATGTCAGGGAGATTTAGATTGCCGCCTTCAATGGGATCGAGGTCGTTGAAATACACCACATCCTTGTGAGGCACGCAGGAAGTTGCCCAGACCAAAACCGAGAAGAAGAGCAGATTTCTCATTGTTTGACGACCAGCGCTTCCACGCGCATGTTTTTCTCAGAATCTTCGAATGTGGAGGCTTCCGGAATTCTTTTTTGAGAATCCCCAAATCCTACAGACCTCAATCGCTTTTTCTGAATTCCTTTTTCAACCAGATAAACTTCCACAGCTTTGGCGCGCATTTCGCTCAACTTCAGGGCAGAACCTTTGAAATTCCATTCCGGACCCTGGTTTTTGAAATTGGAATCCGGACGGATATCCTCTGCATTATTGGCAGTATGACCGTGTATCTCAAGTTGAATCGTCGGATTGTCGTTTAAAAACCCGTAAAGTTGGTCCAATTCTTCCGTTGCTTCCGGCTTGAAGGCATACGTGTTCGAATAAAAAAATACATTGTTCAAAACCAGTTTATCACCCACACTGATCATTTCATCGTCGGCACTTTGAATTTCAATGGTTGAAAGGCTCTCGAAGACAGATTTCTGCTCTGGCACTTCACTTTCAGGTGGCTTTGATTTTTGCGTTTTTCCAGGCCCATGAGCCGGTTCTTCCGTTACGACCTTATCAACTGTGATCTCTTTTTGCAAATCCAAAAACAAGGAAACATCTTCAACATAGACTTTTGCAGTGGAAAAAGATGGCATTTGTAGATATTCAAAATTGTAACAAGGCCGGTGTATAGCATTGAGCGAGAGTGATTCATAGGCTGATTCGATGCGCAAAAAGTGCCCGCAGTCTTCTTCATTGAGGCTTAGGACCGATAAATAAAATGTATCCCCTGCCTGAGCCGCAATGGTATTGAGATATAATAGTTTCTCCTTGTTTATAAACATGGGAGACCGCTCCAACTCCATCGGCTGTAGGTCAAAATTGACTAGCTGATCGCAAAAATCTGAAGCGCCATACTGGTACACCACGGCCCTATATCTGTCCTGATCATTGGTTGGACTTACGGAAAATTTAATTTCCGCTGTTTCTTTTGCGATGAACTTATACCAAAACGTATATTTATCCTGATACAGGTAGTAGAAAGCATTGGTGGCATTGGCATTTATGAGCACTTTGTTTTTCGAATAGTCATTTTCCGAAAGGGGAAAAGCTACTTCAAGGGCATTAAAACAGGAAAATGGCATTTCCGGTTGGGCACGCAATACAGCTGAGGACAGCAGCATCAATAGAAATAACAAATTATTTTTGATGGATTCGTACCGCATAATCAAAACCTGAGGCGGTTTCGAACAAATATAGGGGCCCGTTCGTGGCTTCTGCTTTTGGTCACCCTGTCATTATCCACATTGAAATGAGGAAAGAAAAAAATCTCAACCACGCATTTTAACAGGGTTCCCATTAGATTTGAGGTTTCGCAACTCCCATTTATTGTGGAAAACTTATGAGATTCAATTTATCGATCAGCCTGTTTTTTGTTTTTGTCCTGACTTTTCTGACTGGCCATTCCCAGTTGTTTGAAAACTTTTCGAGTGTGGAAGGATACGCCAACTATGTGCCCAATCCAGGTTTTGAATTGACCAAACGCGAATACTGTGTATGGAACCAAAAAGGCCGCTCCTACATGGAAGACATTATTCTTTGGGACTCCCCCACAGAGTCGACTCCGGATATTTTGAGTACCAGGGTAAAACCCACATGTTGGTCGAATCCCCGCAAGCACAGCGATGGCAAACAAGGGCCGCGCAACGGCGATAATATGGCGGGAATCAAAACTTTTGGCAAGGGCGGTACAGAAACTTTCTGGCACGAATATGTCATGGTGAAACTGGACTCAACGCTCGTGCCCGGAGAGCGTTACTATGCCGAGTTTTATACCAACCGGGCAGTGGCTTCGAGCATGGCTTCCAACAACCTTGGGATGTATTTCAGTGATACGCTTATTGTGACCCGCGACAGAATTCCACTCTTTCTCACACCTCAGATAAACAGCGAAGAGATTGTAAAATCACGTTGGAATATGTGGCAAAAGGTGTCGGGCGTCTTCGAAGCCACAGGTAAATCGCAATACATCATTATCGGCAATTTTTATCACGATGATGTGACTTCAACCGAAAAATTTCCGGAAGGGGAACGAGGCGCGTACTATTACATCGATGATGTGACGGTAAGACGCGCATTCCCTACTGAGTCGCTCACACCAAAACCCCGCCACAGTGAGCCGCCAGCTCCAAAACGCGTTTTGGAAAAAATGGAAATTGTATCGACCAAAGAGATAAAACTGGACAGTATCGATTACAAAGTGGGAAATACCGTCAAACTTGAAAATATCTTTTTTGAGTTTGATAAATCAGCGCTGCTGCCGGAATCCAAAGCAGAACTGGAAAAGCTGATCCACATTCTGAATGACTATCCATATTTGCATATTGAGATTTCCGGGCATACCGATAACGTCGGCTCGGTTGACTACAACCAAAAACTCAGCGAGGCAAGGGCGAAAAGTGTGGTGGATTATCTTTTGCAAGAAAAAGTGGAATCAACCCGACTCAGTCACCGCGGATTTGGCAGTTCACAACCAATTGTAACCAATGATTCGGAAGACGGCCGGGCAACCAACCGGCGTGTGCAATTCACCATCTTAAGCAACTGATTTGCCATCTGTAAAACGGTAGAGATAATTGGTTTCAGCCCATCTCCGGGTGGTATCAATTCGCTCGAATGCAAAATCTTCGGAGGAAGCAATCTCCAGAATGCGCGACACTTCGCAGGAACGGGCAAGGGCCATAATGAGCTCTCCTTCTGGCGCGAGAAATTGTCGCAATTGAAGAAAAAGCCCCATGTAGTATTCATACTCTTCTCCGCAACAAAAGGCAAATTCCTTTTCGTTTTCCGGGTATTGCGCCAGAAATGGTGGATTGACAAATATGACCTCAAATTGAACACCCACAGGCATTTGATCAAAGATATCACTAGGAACCACTGTAATTTCC
>JBBSDD010000360.1:0-3829 GCA_038249755.1 Flavobacteriales bacterium
GTTTTCGGTGGTTCCTACCACGCCTGGTTTATTACGAAAGGGTCATAGCGCTTAGGTGGCGTAGCCTTTTTTGGTTGTTTGATTGATTGAGCTAAAAATATCATTTGCACTTTCTGAATGTAAAGCTACCGTTTAAGCTGGCGATGATCCATAGGGAAATAACCCTATTTTAAAGGGTGTATTCACCGTGATGGAAGGGTGATTTCACCTTTTTTCGGGCGTTCAGCTTTCAATATCTTAACGGATATTCGGCAAAGATTTTTATGCAAGCAAAATTCTCATTAATTTTAGCTGCAATGAATCAAGGGATCCTCTTACTTTCTGGAAAGATTTTTTCGATTTTTCAAGTCTTTGTTTTTCTTGTCCTGGCACAGTGTGGGCTCAAGGCCCAATTTGTTTTCGAGTCGGAACAAGGGCTATCGCAGGAAATTAAAACCGCGGGTCAGATTGATTTAGAATTTGAAGCAGGCGGATGGTATCCTTTGGGAAACCTTAGAAACACATTCGAATCGGGGGTATCTATTGGAGGCCGGATGGGTGTGCCGCTTAAGTATAATTTAAGAGTAGACGTGGGAGCCCATTTTAATACACCGTCCCAGGCCGAAAATATTTTATACGAAATAGGCGATACCGTCATGGTACTTAATGGGGCGCGCACATACACTTTTTTGTTCGGTACCAGATTGGCGCATTCCACAGAAATTGGAGACCATTTTCTTTTAGAATCAGCATTCGGGATTGGACTCGGCTTGATCACATCCAATCAGCCCCGAATAGAAACTGGACCAAACTTTGACGATCATTATCGCATTGGTACGGTTCAGATCACAGCCGGCGCTTCTGTTCATCGAAAAATTGGAAAAACCAAAACGCTCGGTTTCTTCGCCGATTACAATTTTGCGCCTTACAGTTTATTTGGCCGGGTGGATAGAAATTTCGGCCACAGTTATGTTCGCACTGGCGTTTCCATGCGTTTTGTCCGTTCGCTCCCTGCTGGAAATGGAGCTGACCAAAATGGCTGGTATATGCCGGAAGATCCGAGGGGATGAGATAGGTTGATTGGTGTAAGGGGTTGGTGGTAATTTGATGTGCATAAAAAAGGTAGGAGCGCTAAGCGTTTAACATCACATTTCGAATATAAACAGCAACTTATTGCGAGTCGTTATAGGTGAAACGCTTGCTTTTTCAATGGAATGACTCCATAAACTATCAATTCTGCAAGTTTTCCTTCGAATTATTTATGGATTTTGTCTCAATTCCGCATCTCATTACAAAACCAAAGAGATGAAAAACACCATGCTTCTATCAATCGCTCTGCTCGCGATGTTCAGTGCAAATGCCCAGAATTACGGCGAAATCCACGGACGCATTGTCGATTCCAAAACAGAAGAGCCGCTGCCCTTCGCAAATGTTTGGACTGAATACGGTGGTCAAACCATCGGAACGGTGACGGATGAGGTCGGCCGTTTTAAACTCAAACCACTGCAACCTTCCATTTACATCATCAATGTCTCCTATCTGGGCTATCAACCACGCATACTCTCTCAGGTGCATGTGCATTCCAATCGAATCAATCCATTGGGAGATATCCAGTTATCGACTGACAATGAATTGACAGGCGTTGAAATTGTGGGCCATAAAATGATCAACAAAGACGATCCCAATGTACACGTGATCAAAGCCGACCAGATAAAAACGAATGCCATGCTTCGAAGCCCTGCGAAACTGATCGGCACCCTCGCGCCAGGACTTATCACAAATGAGTCTGGACAGTTTATCGTTAGGGGCAGCCGGCCTGGAACCACTTCCACTTTTATCGACGGTGTAAAACTCTCGGCTGGTCTGGGAAATTTGCCGGGAACGGCCATCAAAAGCATCTCGATATACACCGGGGGCATACCAGCAAAATATGGCGATATCACCGGCGGCGTGGTGATTATCGAAACAAAGAGTTACTTTGACTATTACAATGAAAACCTCGCCAGGCAACGTTGAAAAGGAATGAGACCATATCAACCCTTCACCAGCTTTCGGACGAAGAAATCCTGAAGGCTGGTGTTTCGGCTTCCGCCAAAAATGCCTGGGGGGAGCTCTACCGGCGTTATGCAGCATTGACGCTGGGACTTTGTATAAAATATCTAAAAGACCGGGAAGCTGCGAAAGATGCTTCGAGCGAAATTTTTGTTCGCCTGAAAGCAGATATGCAAAAGCAACAAATTGAAAATTTCCGGTCCTGGTTTTATGTTTACACGAAAAATCACTGCCTTGGCATTTTGCGAAAGCAGCAAAACACCCAGCGCAAACAAGGGGAAGTAGAAGAAACCCTTGCCTTCCATTCTCAAGCGCAGTATGACTTCGAAAACGACCTGCAAATCAGTGCTGTTACATCTGCTTTGGAACAACTGAAACCGGACCAGCGCAATTGCATTTCAGAGTTTTACCTGGCCCGACAGACGTACGAAGAAGTGGCTGAGAAGCTCAATTATACCATCAAACAGGTAAAGTCTCACCTGCAAAATGGCCGCCGCAACCTGCGGCTGATCATGGAAGAAAACACCCGCTCAAACCAACAATCATGAATTTCACCGCCGAACACAATACCATTCGCCGCTACGTACAAGGCAAAATGTCGCGGGAGGAGCAATATGACTTTGAGACGCGCATGCTCGAAGATCCCTTTCTTTCAGACGCTGTGGAAGGTTTTGAAGCCGATCCAGGCGCCCTTTTCGACCTGCCAGTTGTGGATGCCGGCAATGGGTTCTGGATGTCCAAATGGTTTTGGTTGACGCATACCGCCATCACCATCGCCCTGATAGGATTTGTGCTTTATAGTTGGATGGGCGATGATGGGATTTCCGAATCTTTGCCTGAAGAACCAGCAAAAACAACTATTGAACCTGTATTTTCAGAAACAGAAATTTCACCCCTTCCTGAAAATGAACAGATCACGGCAGCCATCGCCATCGAAGAAAGTCCGAAGATGCTGGAGGCCGGTCCTGACAATGCTGAGATTGCAATGCCGGTTGAAAGTCGCGGAGCCGATCGCGAACGTCTGGAAGTACCCACCATGCCTTCGCGTGCTGCCACGACAACAACCCTGAGGGCACCAATAATCCGAACGAGCAACGTGTCCCTTCGGTACATACGCGACCTGAAAGTGGTGCACTACGGAGATCTTTACCGGGAAGGCATTCCCACTGAAAAAGTTTTGGAAACGGGCGGCACCGAAGCCCGATATGAACAACCTACCCAAACAGGCGAGCGCAGGCCACTTGGCGTGTTGCCCCAATCAATGAAAAGAACCTATGCAGAAACGCTCGAAATGACGCTGGGAGATTTTGTGCAGGCTGATTATCAAAAGGCACTGGCGGGATTTACCCGCATCCTTTCCACCTATCCGGATGACAACAACGCCCTCTTTTACGCAGGTTTGTGTTATTACAATTTGGGTGATTTCTCAAAATCGGAGAAATATTTTGAGCAGGTAGAGTTGCACTATATCAACACCTTTGATCAGGAAGCGCAGTGGTACCGAGCTTTGTCTTTGGCCCAGGCCGGAGAGAAGGAAAGATCACGTCAACTTTTTGAGAAAATTGCGGAAGAGAATGGGCATTATGCCGGGCAGGCGGGGGAAAAATTGAAGTAAAGTTCGGTTGAGAAACCTAACAATATTCGATTTCATTAAAGATTCTCGATACAAATTTCCCCATCGCTTAGGCGCTGTGAAAATTCACTACCAATGAACTACTTTTTAACGCATTGATTCATAGCTATTTCTAACTCAAGTTTTTTTGTTGCCTTAAGCAGATATTTCATTCTGTTTTGCGCA
>JBBSDD010000361.1:0-3825 GCA_038249755.1 Flavobacteriales bacterium
CGTCAACAACTTCGCTGAGCTGAGCATTGAATACGTCGATGAATTGCGCACCGAGCTTGTAAGTATACCCGCATCAAAACACACCGCTGAGATGGATTCATTGCTAAACGAATTGGAATCGAACCTCAAAAAAATCCACCAGCACGGCACCCGGGCTGACAATATTGTGAAATCGATGCTCATGCACTCCCGCGGGGGCACGGGTATCATGGAGCCCACAAACTTAAACGAACTGATCAGCGAATACGTGAATCTTTCTTTTCACGGCATGCGGGCGGGAAAAACAGCCATCAACTCCAAGATCACCCTCGACCTGGATCCGCAACTCCCACCTGTAGCGCTGAATGTCGAAGACTTCAGCCGGGTGGTGCTCAACCTTTGCAAAAATGCCTTTGACGCCATGCGCCAGAAGACGCTTGAACCGCGCATGGAGCACTATCTCCCAGAATTGAAGGCAACGACTGTGCAAAAAGGAGAAATCGTGGAGCTGGCGATCGCCGACAACGGCCCCGGAGTGCCTGACTCCATTCGTCAAAAACTCTTCGATCCCTTCTTCACCACCAAAAAAGGAACAGAAGGAACGGGGCTCGGCTTGAGCATCACCAATGACATTATCAAAGCCCATGGCGGGACGATTCTTATAGAATCTCAGCCAGGAGAATACACCCGGTTTATAATCACACTTCCAATAAAACAACCGAAATCATGAAAATTCTAATCGTAGACGATGAAAAAGATGTCGAAATGCTCTTTCGGCAAAAATTCAGAAAAGAAATAAAAAGCGGGCAAGTTGAACTCGTATTTGCCTTTTCGGGGCAGGAAGCGCTGGAAATATTGGCCAATGACAATCCCCCCGAAGTGGTGTATGTGTTTTCGGACATCAACATGCCAGGCATGACTGGCCTGGAGCTTCTGGATCAGGTGAAGTTGCGCTTTCCGCAAATAAACGTCAGCATGATTTCGGCATACGGCGACAGCGAGAATTACAACCGGGCCAAAGAATCAGGCGCCAAGGAGTTTTTTACCAAACCCATCGATTTCAACTCGCTGAAACTCGAGATTGAAGAAATGCTGAATAAAAAATAAAGCGATGACCAAAATACTTGTGGTAGACGATGAAGAAGATTTGAAAGTATTGATCAAGCAACGCTTTCGCCAAAAAATCCGGCAAAATGAATACGATTTCGTTTTTGCCGAAAACGGCAGGCACGCCCTCGAGCAGCTCATTTTGCATCCGGACGTTGACATGGTGCTAAGCGATATAAATATGCCGGAAATGGACGGTCTCACCCTGCTTACCAAATTGCACGAACAGAATTCACTGCTCAAGTCTGTGATCGTTTCGGCATATGGCGACATGGAAAATATTCGCACCGCAATGAACCGCGGAGCCTTTGATTTTATCACAAAACCGATTGATTTTAAAGACCTGGAAATTACAATCGAAAAAACAATCTTACACGTTGCCGCGCTTAAAAAGACGCTACAGGCTGTAAAAGAAAACAACATCCTCCGCATGTATGTGGACGAAACGGTGCTCAACTTCATGGGCGGAAAGGAAATGGAATCTGCATTTTTTCAAAATGAAACCGTGGAAGGAACCGTCGCCTTCATCGACATTTGCGGATTTACCGCCATCAGCGAAACCCAACCCGCAGATAAAGTGGTGAACATGCTCAACGCCTATTTTGACATCATCGTGCAGGAAATCATCAAAGAAGAGGGAACAGTTGACAAATTTCTGGGTGATGCTGTGATGGCTTCCTTCAAAGGTGAATTTCACATCGACCGGGCCATTGACGCCAGCCTGGCCATTCGGGATGCCATCCATACAGCAGATATCGGAATCGGTACCGACAATTATAAACCTGAAGTCTCTATCGGAATAAACAGTGGTGAAATGGTGTGGGGCAATATTGGAGCGGCGGCATTGCGCCGTCTCGATTACACCGTTATCGGCGACGCAGTAAATGTTGCGGCCCGACTCCAGTCTGCAGCCGATATTGGTGAGATCCTCATCAGCCATGCCAATTATGAAAAAGTAAAAGAATCTTTCGTATGTGAATCCGCGGGTGAAATTAAGATGAAAAATAAAAAACATCCGCTGATGACCTACCGGGTAATGCGTTAGCTTTACCCGCTTATAAACAACAACCAAAATTTTAACCTTGCCAAAAAAGCATCCAAGATCCCATCGGAGTCGATTTTATGAAAGTTCCTAAAAAGATTTATTGGCGTTCCATTTTATCACCGCGGTCCATCCTGTTCACACTCTTGGGCGTTTCTTTCGCTGTTATTGGTTTGCAGGGTTTTATGGTGCCCAATAATTTTCTCGACGGTGGCGTCACGGGTATTTCGATTTTGGTGATGGGATTTGCCGATATTCATATCAGTATATTATTGATCGTATTTAATATTCCTTTTTTGATACTCGGCTTCCGCAAAATAGGACGGACATTTGGAATTCAGGCGATGATAGCCATATTGTTGCTGGCGGCTGGCATGTATTTTATTCAAATTCCTGTTTTTACGACCGACAAAGTTTTAATCGCCGTATTTGGCGGATTTTTTATTGGTCTCGGTATTGGGTTTGTTATTCGCGGTGGGGGCGTTATCGATGGCCTCGAGGTAATAGCGCAGTATACGGAGAAGAAATCGGCATTTACTGCCGGCGAAATTATACTCGCCCTCAATACCCTGATCATTATCGGGGCAGCCTACAGTTTTGGAATTGAAACTGGGATGTATAGCATTCTGGTATATTTCACAGCGATGAAAACCACAGATTACGTCGTGGATGGCTTTCAGGAATATACGGCGCTAAATATTATTTCCAGCGAGTCAGATAAAGTAAAAAGTACAATTGTAAATGATTTTGGAAAGGCGATCACGGTGTACAAAGGAGAGCGTGGATACCTGCCTGAATCGTTCAAAACCCATTCGGATTGTGATATCGTGATGACCGTGGTAACCAGGCTCGAGATACACCGTATCAAAGAAGCCATTAGCGAAATAGATCCGGGAGCTTTCCTTTTCGTTCAGAGCATAAAGGAAGTAAAAGGTGGCCTCGTAAAAAGAAATTAATATCAAGCTATTTTTGGTCTCCGACAATCATATTTTTGAAAAGGTTTACGCCAGGTTGGATGCCGAACTCCCATCCTACCTGACTTACCACAACAGGCACCATACCGAATACGTGGTAAGGATGGCCGATTTCCTTGCTTTAAAGGAAGGCTGCAGTCTTGCAGAACGCCGATTGATAGCCTTCGCAGCTTTATTTCACGATGCCGGATTTCTCTTTGGACCTGAAAAACACGAAGAATACGGTTGTGAAATAGCCCGTCAGGAATTGCAGCGTTTCGGCCTTTCGGCAAAAGACAACGACCAGATTTGCGGAATGATCATCGCTACAAAAATTCCCCAAAGACCTAATAACCTTCTGGAAAAAATCGTTGCGGATGCCGACTTGTTCTATTTGGGTACCGATCTATACACCATATTCAGCGATAAGCTTTTACAGGAAATAAAACACTTCAATCCTGCCCTTTCTGATTCCGACTGGCAAAAAATTCAGGTCGATTTCATTTCGGCACACCACTACCACTCCAACTACGCCCAAAGTGAACTCGAACCAGTAAAACGCCTTCACCTTCGAGCACTTCACACCACCCACGAGCGCTAATATTTGGTGTCTTTTTTCCGCAGAATGCGTTTGAATGACTGGCGACGAACACCTGCTCATCTCAATCACCGAAAGAATCCCCGAGCCACACTCCCCTCTTGAGAGGGACCGGGGGTGTGTCTTTCGGTCCTTCGAACACCAAC
>JBBSDD010000362.1:0-3809 GCA_038249755.1 Flavobacteriales bacterium
CCTCGGTAGTTTTTTCAGGCACCACCACGCGGTTTGGCATTTTTTCGTTCTGGGAGGTGCCCTGTGTCATTATGTGGGAATTTTCAAGATGTTTATTTGAGCATTGTCTATTTTTGACGGCTTAGGATAAACATTGAATGGCTGATTATTCTCCGGCGCACGAACGCGCCAATGTGCTCACGCATTTGTTCGGTTTTGGTTTTGGTCTGGTTGCCTTGCCTTTGCTGGTTTGGACTGTCGTCAAAAATTCACCCACTTCCACATTTGATGTTTTGGGATCCGTGGCATACGGATTCGGCTTTTTAATGGTCTTTGGATTTTCCACCCTATACCATTATCAGGGCCAGCCAGAACGCAAATACCTGATGAAAATCTGGGATCACATCAGTATTTACTACATGATCGCAGGTACTTACACACCATATTTAATCTGGTATGCCGATCCACCCGATGCGCGGCTCATGCTCTTTGTCTTGTGGGGTTTGGCCGCAGCGGGCACCGTTTTCAAAGTGTTTTTCACTGGAAAGTTTAGATTGGTATCCACATTAATTTACCTGGTGATGGGTTGGTTGATTGTGGCTGCTCCTCAATCATTCAAGGACAATCTTCCGGATAATCAAATTTTCTGGATAGCTCTTGGTGGAGCTTTTTATTCTCTGGGGGTCGTCTTTTACCTCTTCCGCCGCATACCTTTTCACCACGCCATCTGGCATGTATTTGTCCTCGGCGGTGCAGTGAGTCATTACATCGGGATTTGGAAAATGTATGGTTGAAATTGAATAAAGTTGATCGGTCTGTATAGATTTAACATCAATTTGAACCCAAAATGCTTGTAGCTGTTTTCAAAACAGTAAAATTGTACATCGTAATATTTATCGCACGGTTGGATTGAAAAATATTTATACATTTCGCCCCGCAATGAGAAGGCCCTTTGATGGAACCATACGTAATACGGACGCGGCATTGAGCCGTGTCGTCTCCCGGTTTTATTATACCCCGACCGGCCATCTCCCGATCATTTCCTTCGCAAAATTGTTAAGGGCATTCATGTTGCCCATTCGTATTTGAGTATTAATGGCTCCGTTTCTTTTGTAGTTCCATCAATTAATTCAAACTTGCGACAAGCAATTTCTTTTCAAAAATGAAAATCAAGTACATAGATCTCATAGAGCAGACTTTTCACTTCCCCCAGGAAGAATTTCAACTGGAGAAAGATGAATTAACCTTCCATGGCATTCCATTGATGGAAATGGCCCGGAAGTATGGCACGCCACTCAAATTTACCTACCTCCCAAAAATTTCAGAAAATATTCAAAAGGCCAAAACGTGGTTTAAGTCAGCCATGGAAAAGGTAAATTACCAGGGCAGCTATAATTATTGTTACTGCACAAAGAGCTCTCATTTTTCGCATATCGTGGAACAGGCACTGAAAAACGACATTTCCATCGAAACGTCGTCTGCTTACGATCTGGATATCGTCGAATTTCTTTATACGTCCGGACAATTGAACAGGGACCGATACGTGGTGTGCAATGGCTATAAAACCGACGATTACCTCCACCACATTGCCGATCTTATCAACCGCGGATTCAAAATCCTGCCCGTAATCGACAATTATCAGGAAATTGATGTCCTCAATAATCTGATTGATAAGGAGTTTGAAATTGGAATCCGCATTGCCAGTGAAGAAGAACCAAAGTTTGAGTTTTACACGAGTCGGTTGGGAATAGGATACCGCAATATTGTGCCATTTTTTCGGGACGTTATTCAGGACCACCCAAAAATCCGGTTGAAAATGCTGCATTTCTTTATCAATACCGGTATCAACGATACAGCTTATTACTGGAATGAATTCAATAAATGTTTGAACGTGTACGGCAAACTCAAAGAACATTGTGATACGCTCGATTCATTGAATATCGGCGGTGGTTTCCCCATTAAAAACAGCCTCGCATTCGAATACGACTATGCCTATATGGTGGATGAAATCATTGCCCAAACGAAACTCTTTTGCGAAGACGCAGGCATTGACGATCCGCATATCTACACCGAATTCGGGAGTTTTACAGTGGGCGAAAGCGGAGGCGCACTTTTTAAAGTGCTCTATCAAAAACGCCAAAACGACAAGGAACACTGGAATATGATCGACTCGTCTTTCATGACAACACTGCCGGATTCATGGGCGATTAATAAACGTTTTATCATGTTGCCCCTCAACCGGTGGAACAGTGATTACGAACGCGTTTTGCTCGGGGGTCTTACCTGCGACAGCGACGATTATTATAATTCCGAACAACATATCAACGGTATTTACCTTCCGAGGTACAACAAGGACAATCCACTGTACATCGGATTCTTCAATACAGGTGCTTATCAGGATACAGTGGGAGGCTTCGGTGGACTGCAACACTGCCTCATTCCAAATCCCAAACACATCATCGTTGATCGGGATGAAAAAGGCGAATTGACTTACAGGGTTTTTTCTGAAGAGCAACCGGCTGCGTCCATGATGAAGCTTCTCGGATATCCCACCTCCTCTAAAAAATCAAATAACAACGTTGAACATGGAGTTGAATCCAAATAACTTTGCTGGAATTCCCGATGAATTTGCTGGAGAGGAGCACGCCCAAATTGTGGTGGTACCTGTACCCTATGACGGCACGAGCAGTTGGGGAAAAGGTGCTGACAAAGGGCCCGAAGCCATGCTCGAAGCCGCCAGAAACATGGAGTTGTATGATATCGAGACCGATACGGAAGTTTATCAAAATGGCATCTTTCTTTCGGACCCGGTAAGCGAAAACAGCTCGCCGGAAGCCATGACGGATGCTGTTCACAACCGTATCGGCCATTTCCTCAAAAAGGGAAAGTTTGTGACAATGATCGGTGGTGAGCATTCGGTGACGATTGGCGCGGTCAGGGCATTTCTCGATAAGTATGAAAAACTGACCGTACTGCAGATTGATGCGCACGCCGATCTCCGCGAAAGTTACGAAGGCAGTATTTGCAACCACGCTTGCGCCGTTCACGAAGCCAATAAAAGGGCGAATCTCATTCAGGTAGGCATTCGAAGCATGGACATTTCTGAAAAGAAATGGATGAAACGCGAGAATGTTTTCTTTGCCCATGAGATGCCCAAAAATCCGATGTGGATGGATGAAGCCATTGAGCGCATGACGCGCGATGTGTATATCACAATCGATCTTGACGCTTTTGATCCCTCCGTGGTTCCATCTACCGGAACCCCTGAGCCAGGCGGAATGAGGTGGAACGACACGTTGAAATTTATCAAAAAAGTAAACAAAAGAAGAAACATTGTAGGTTTTGATATTGTAGAGCTTTCGCCAAATCCGGCTGAGCGATCTTCCGATTTTTTGATGGCAAAGCTGCACTACAAAATGCTTAGCTACATCTTCAAGAAAAAAAATAAAAAAAATGACTGAACGCGGACCCATATCAAATTTCATTGAGTCGCATTACAAACATTTCAATGCAGCTGCACTCGTAGACGCGGCAAAAGGTTATGAGCAGCATTTGCTCGAAAATGGCAAGATGATGATCACCCTGGCCGGTGCCATGAGTACAGCTGAGCTCGGGCGCAGCCTGGCCGAAATGATTCGGCAGGACAAGGTGCAAATCATTTCCTGCACAGGTGCCAATCTCGAAGAGGATCTAATGAATCTGGTGGCGCACTCGCATTACGAGCGCGTACCCAACTACCGCGACCTCACGCCGGAGCAGGAGTGGGCCTTGCTTGAACGCGGCCTGAATCGGGTTACGGATACCTGCATTCCCGAAGAGGAAGCTTTTCG
>JBBSDD010000363.1:0-3804 GCA_038249755.1 Flavobacteriales bacterium
GTGCGCATTCTGGCCGCCACCAATGACGATTTGAAGACGAGTGTCTCAAATGGGAAATTTCGGGAAGATTTGTATCACCGACTTAATGAGTTTAAAATTTTCGTGCCGCCTTTGCGTGAGAGGTCCTCAGACTTGCGCGAATTTGTAAAACATTTCATATCCGAAGCCAACTATGATCTTCATCGCAACGTCTCAAAACTTGCGCCGGAAGTTTGGCAGGTCATCGAGACTTACGACTGGCCTGGCAATTTAAGGGAGTTGAAAAATGTAATCAGACGTATGGTCTTATTGAGCACGGATGAGACTGCTACCCGGGATACCATGCCCGACGAAATGTTTATGTCTATCAATGAATCGCAATCTGCGCCAGGAAAAGATTTGAAAGCTTTGCAGGAGAATACCGAAAAAGCATTGATTACGAAAACGCTTGAAGAGGTCAAGTTCAACAAATCGAAAGCAGCGCGGATTTTAAATATTGACAGGAAAACGCTTTACAGCAAAATGGAGCGTTACGGAATCGATTGAGCTATTCGCTGGTTTCTTTCTCAAGTCTCAACATTTCGTCCTTTACCTGGAGCACCAGTTTTTCAAGTAGAACTGAGGCCGATTTGATTTGTTTTTCCATATCGCCGACCTTTCTTCCATTTCGAATATTAATTTCAAACTTCCGGAATTTGGCAGCGAGATCACTATCTCCAATCTGAGCAATTCGGCCTGCGAGCCGGTGGAATAGATCCGACGCTGCATCACTATCGGCGCGTGAAACCGCCTGAAGTATATCTTTGTTATCTGCTAACGAATCTTGTATAAATAGCGCAAGGATGGATTGCATCAAATCGGAATCTCCCATGGTCATTTTTTCAAGATTTCTGAAATCCGGATGATCCTTTCCCGTAGACTCTGGTTTTTCGGCGCTTTCTGACAGCGCGCCCTCTGCATCAAATTCCAGAATTAAATTGAGCAAATCTGATTGATTAAAAGGCTTGTGCAGAATTTGGTCAAACCCTGATTTGAGGATGGCCTCTCTTTCTTCAGGCACCGCCTCCGCCGTCATGGCAGCAATCCGAAGGGACGCTCCATGTTTCAATCTCAGAGCAGCGCAAAGTTCCCGACCACCAATCCCTGGAAGTCGGATATCGGTCAGAACCAATTTCACCTGTGAATCCCAGGGAATGAAAAGGAGATCTTCGGCTGTGTGGAAAACCCGGTGTTCGACATTGTATTTCGAAAGAATGGTGCTGCAAAGCCTGGCAATCAATTTATCATCGTCAACCAACCAGACGGTGCCATTAAAACTGCCAGAATCAATTGACTTTGCATTGTTCTGTAACAGATTTGCTTCGACGTGGGCGTAGGTCAACGTCACTTGAAATATGGAACCTTTGCCTGGGGTGCTTTGTACATTGATCGACCCATCGCGATTTTCCACGAGAGATTTGACGATACTCAGTCCCAGCCCCGAACCGCCGAATGTTCTTGAAATTGACGCATCAGCTTGTTCAAACTGACTAAATATCGCACTTATTTTGTCTTTTTCAATACCAATTCCGGTATCCTCAACAGCAAAAATAATTTCACTTCCGAGCCCCTTTTTTATGGATCGCACCTTGAGTTTTACATGACCCGAATTGGTAAACTTGATCGCATTTCCCAAGAGGTTGAAAAGAATCTGTTTTAGCCGAAAGGCATCTCCGATGAGATCTGTTTTTAATCCTGACTGATCCTCCAAAATGAGCTCAATGCCTTTCGCCCGCACCTGAGGTTTCAGATTGAAAATCACTTCTTTGAGTAACTCTTGCAAATTAAAAGGATTTTCCTCAAAGGTGAATTTTCCGGAATTAATCCTATTAAAATCAAGCACTTCGTTTACGATCTGCAGCAAATGCGATGAGGAGCTGTAAATAGAGTTGATATCCTCTTTATCTGGCCGTTCTGCCTGTTGAAGCTGCTCCGCATAACCGATGATCGATTGCAGGGGCGTGCGGATTTCATGACTCATATTAGACAAAAATCGCTGCCGTGCCGCACTGTGATATTCCGCTTCTTCCTTGGCATTGACGAGTTGTAGGCGGTATCTCGCACTTCTTGAAATATCTATCAGAATCAGCAATACAAGGATGAATGTCACAACAAAAAAAACGAGCAAAACGATGGATATATTCCTTACACTTTCGGTGACAACTTTCTGGGCAGAAGCGGTATTGTCTTTATTTTGACGAATGACCTCCTGCTCAACTGTGCTTAGAATATCGACCACCTGTGCCACAAAAGACCGTTCTATCGCTGCCAATTCTTCCTCACGGGCGAAGTAGGATTCTCTTTTTTTCTTTTGAGAGGTCGAAATAGACCCAATTAATTTTTGTGCTACGGTCAGTACACTATCCCGTCTGGTAAATACCAAAGTATCGATCTGTGTATTCAGCTCCTCTTCGACAATTTCGTCTTCCTTCGTAATTTCAATAGTTTCTGACTTCTTATTTTTGCCCACAATGCCGCGCAAAAAGTCCCTAAGGGCACTTGAACTTTCTGTCTGGACGACGACCGTATCTGCAGATTTTTCTATGCGTGTGATAATTTTGTGCGCTTTTGTAAGAACCAAACTATCGGTCATGGGATTGTCAACAATCTCCTGAAGCAATTTCAATTCTTCATTCACATAATTATTCTGCGCGAGTTTTTTTCGCTCTTCAAGAAATCTGAACATCACTTCTTCGCGCTGGTCTAACATGTATCGCACCGAGTCAATTAAAACAATTTGGCGTGGGTTGTCAACGCAAAGAACCGCCAGCGAATCAATTGAAATTTGGATTTGATCGGTTTCGCTTAGAATCTCCA
This sequence comes from Flavobacteriales bacterium, assembly GCA_038249755.1. Lineage (GTDB taxonomy): Bacteria > Bacteroidota > Bacteroidia > Flavobacteriales_D > Cryomorphaceae > JBBQZU01. The sequence continues at coordinate 2,836 of JBBSDD010000363.1, forward strand.
ATGATTCACTTTCTGAAGTTGGAAAATCTGCGATTTCTTCAAATCGGTTCATATTGACAATTCTGCGAAAAATATCATTGACCATTTCCAATTTTTCGTTGGGTTCTGACAATTCTTCGACGGTCTGCAACATTTGACTAAAGGCGAACCTGCTAATAAACCATGCGGCGCCCAGCGCAACAATACCAGCAAATGCTGCGATCATGATTTTCCCTCGCAAAGAGGTGGTAAAAGATGCTTCGTTTTGCTTTTTCACTTCAGATGGTAAGATAGGTCAAAATTAGAGAATTTCGCCGGAGAGCAATCAGGGGTCAGGCGATGTAAAAGGCAAAAAAAAACGCAACCGAAGTTGCGTTTTTTTAGATGTATGATTTTTTGCTTTTAAGCTTCAATTGTGTTTTGCATTGCGTGTTTGCCTTCAGCAAATTCCTCTACCATTTTGTTGATAAAAGCAGGAATGTCATCGGGTTTCCTACTGGTGGTCAAGCCTTCATCCACTACCACTTCTTCATCTACCCAGTCAGCGCCGGCATTGATCAAGTCTGTTTTTATAGAAGGGTATGATGTCATTCTACGCCCTTTCAACGCCCCTGTTTCAATAAGTATTTGTGGACCATGACAAATGGCAGCGATTGGTTTTTTCTGTTTAAAAAAGTTCGTAGCGAATTCAACCGCTTTTTTATTCATTCTGAGTTGATCTGGATTGAGAACTCCACCCGGAAGAAAAAGACCATCATAATCATCTGCGCTGGCGTTATCAATGGTTTTATCAACGTTATATTCTCCGCCCCATTTGTCTGAATTCCAAGCTTTCACTTTTCCGCTTTTAAGAGCAATGACATGTGAGGTGGCTCCGGCCTCATCAAGGGCTTTTCGCGGTTCGGTATATTCCACTTCCTCAAATCCGTCAGTCATTAAAATGGCAATTTTCTTATTTTCCAGTTTGTTGTTCATGATATATATGTTTTA
>JBBSDD010000364.1:0-3800 GCA_038249755.1 Flavobacteriales bacterium
CTTAACGGGAAATTGATCAATAGCAGGGGGAACTTTCCTTACCAAACCCACCCAAAAAAATTTCTAACCGTCGACAAAGAATCATTCTTTCTGGAATATGGCGGATACGAACACCTGATCACAAAAATGACATCCTCTACCCTTCTGGTGGTGTCCCGGGAGCTGAAGACCTCACTGGATAAAGCGACAACCTTCAGTTATTTATGCGGTCTTTTCGGAGCCCTGTTTGCATTGGGGAGATTGGTTTTTCTGTTGATATCCCACATCGGTCCATTGCGGCTTAACCTCAATCAGCGCATTCAAATTCTGCTGGTACTTCTCACACTCACGAGCATGTTGCTTTTTGCATTTGCAAATAAATTTTACATTGAACAGAAATACGACGAAAAGAACCGTACCCACCTGCGTGAAAAGATGCAGTCTGTTTTGCTCGAAGTGAAAAACAAACTGGACGAAGAAGATGAGCTGAATTTCAATATTTCAGATTATATCAATCGATTGCTTTCTCACTTCTCTTATGTCTTTTTTACGGACATCCACCTCTACAATCCAGAGGGCGATCTGGTTGCCTCAAGTCAAATGCGCATGTTTAACGAAGGTCTCATTTCCAGAAAAATGAATCCGGAAGCCTTTGTGCGAATGGCTTATTTTGATCAGGTCGATTTTGTACACGAAGAGCGTATTGGAAAATTAAACTACATCTCGGCGTACACTCCCTTCTACAATGAAAAAGGTGAACTACTTGCTTATCTCAACCTCCCGTACTTTGCAAAACAGGCAGAACTTGATGAAGAGATTTCGAGTTTCCTGGTATCCGTGATCAACATTTTTGTATTGCTGTTTATCTTGTCCATCATCGTGGGTTTGTTTATTTCTCAATGGATTACTTCACCCTTGCGGGCTATCCGCGAAAGCCTCGCTCAGGTGGATCTGGGAAAATCAAACCGGCTTATACACCACCAAAGCAATGATGAAATCGGACTTCTCGTATCCGAATACAACGCCAAAGTGGCCGAACTGGAGCACAACGCTGAAAAACTCGCCCAATCTGAGCGCGAATCTGCCTGGAGAGAAATGGCCAAGCAGGTAGCACACGAAATCAAAAATCCGTTAACACCCATGAAATTGAGCGTCCAACACCTTCAACGGTCGCTCGATCAGGGACAGGAAATAAATACAGCCCAAATCAACCGGCTCGCTTCGAATCTTGTAGAACAAATAGACGCCCTGAGTGAAATTGCAAGCGCTTTTTCAAATTTTGCCCGCATGCCCATGGCCAAACCCAAAGTGATCGATCTGGTAGCTATTCTCTCCAGCACGGTCGCCCTGTATGAGAGCTTCGACAGGTCGACCTTTACCCTGAATATTGGCGTTTCAGGAAGCGCTCAGGTCGTTTCCGACAAAGAGCAACTTCTTCGCGTGTTTAACAATCTTATCAAAAATGCCCTACAGGCGATCGGTGATAAGAAGAGAGGGCAAATTGACATCACACTCCTCAGTGACGCGGAAGGATATCGTGTATCACTCAAAGACAATGGATCTGGCATACAAGAGGAAGATTACAACCGTATTTTTGTCCCGAATTTCACGACCAAATCAAGAGGAATGGGATTGGGACTGGCGATGACCAAGAACATTGTGGAAAACAGCAACGGTAAAATCTGGTTTGAAAGCGTGGCTGGTTCAGGGAGCACTTTTCACGTCTGGCTCCCCAGAGCTTAATATCACACGCTTTTTCTGGCAGGTGCGCGACCTCACCGCCTTCCGGGTATGCTGATCCGCACAGCGAATGGTGCACCCTTTTGCAATGCGGAAGCGTCCCCGGCCCTCAAACGCTGCCCCGTCGTGAAATATCACCTCTGAGTTGTCCTTGAGCCTGAGACTCGACCTGCGGTTGTGCTTTAGCCCGGAACCCGGAAGAAAGTGCAACTCACTGTCCTGATGGAGCTCAATAGTTCCATGATCAACTTCGATTAGCGCATCCTGAGTTACGTTCATTAAAGTGCGATCTGTAAAAAGAGGTGTTGTCGTCAGACTGTCTGGATGATCCAGCCGGGTTGGCGTAAGTCCTCTTGAAAGTATGAGTGAGCCAGTGATCAATAAGTCTGGTCCTGCCATGTTGTGGTTGTGAAGGACAATCTCAGGAGCGCACCAGCGGCGGGTATCTTCCAGCGTATTGTCATCAAATTTTATCCGGACTTTAACCATTCCATCCGGAAAAGTTTCTATGATTTTTATAGAAATTCCATTTAGATGAACCGCACGGTTATTTTTTTCATGCGACTTTCGGGGTTTTCTGGAATTGACAGTCGTAAGCATACTCGCAGCCGTTGGATTGGTTCCAATTCCAAGTCCATCATTCCCTGCCTGTCTGAAGGCGTGAAATTCATTTCCCATCAGGGGTAACCGGCTGTATTCTCCATCAACTTTTTTGATCATTGTGGCCTCCAGATTGCGGTGATCCAATTGCTTCAGGGTGTCCTCCAAGACAGCCAGACTTATTTCCTGATCATGACTTCCTGAAAGTGGATTTTCCCGTTCTGGAATTTGTTCGTAATACCGATATGCCTCACCATTCACACAAAATCCTGGACTCACTTTATCCGCACTCCAAAGCAGGTCGTAATTGCCATTGGCCAGCACCGGTCTTAGGTAGTCTGCATTCACTTTCGTGAAAATATTCCCCCCTTCCTTTTCTTCCGCATCCAACTGCATTTGCATGTAAATGCCCGACCGCGAATATGACGTGCAATCATAAGCTTCGTGGAGAAACTGATCAAATTCGGAGCCATTGAAACGAAAAGTTGTGTGGTTCTCCAACCACAGCCATTGTTGAAATTCACCACCGGGAATGTAAGGCAATTTGATTCGCAAGGCATCACCTGTGGTTTGAAAATCGCGTAGAATATATATTCCTGCGTCATTTACACTTGATGCGTTAAGATCGCTATTAATCTCACCCCCAATGGAATCACGTGCACTAATTAAAAAATCATTTCCATCAGCGATCCATCCCAACCGATAGCGATCCCAACCGCTGCAGGTTATCAAACTGGAATTTGCTCCGCCCATCATCGACCATCCGCCCTGAACAGGTAAAACATAGCTCGTGAAACCCGCGCTATTGCCCCCTCCGGAATGAAAGTTATTGCCGCCGAGAAACAGGTGGTTTAATTCATGGCGCAGAATATTGAAGGGAAATCCGGCTCCACCGGCAAAAACAGAATACGAATCCGTGCGTTTTCCTTCTACCAATCCAAAACTGGAAGGGGAAGCCTGACCAGATCCTCCTCCCAAAACGTGATAGTTCCGTATGAGCACCATCACATGGTCCACTCCCTGAAAATCTCCGGTGCGCGGCAAAATTTTCAACCCGCGTCCAGAACTTTTCTCCCATAGGTCGAAATCCTGCGCGGTGTAACCTTTAGAAGAGTTTACAGGACCATTGGAGGCAAGTGTATCTGCCATTAACCTCAGCATGGCATTCACACCTCCACGCATCATTTTGGAATAGGGGATTTGAATCAGGCCGGGATGATAGTCACCAAAAACCTTTAAATTACCCAACGATATCTCCTGATAATACTGGGTGACGCGGCCAGCTTTAGTCGACGTCGCTTGCACGTCAAACAGACTATCGGCGTAGGTTGGCAAACTTCCTTTGGGCCATATCTTATTTCCATTTGGTATAAACTCCAGCTCGGGTAGCGTATCATAAATCACTTCTCCAAAAACCACCAATATGCGAAGGCTGTCCTTTGCCGGAAGGGTCCAACCGTTTTCACTCGATTGTTGGGCTA
>JBBSDD010000365.1:0-3796 GCA_038249755.1 Flavobacteriales bacterium
ATCGAAAAACTCATGATCATGAGAAAAGCGGCACTGGTAAGGCTGCTGGTAAACATCTTTTTCATATCGGATAGATTAGATTGTCTTGCTTCGCAAAAGAAGCGGATCAAATTAAGCAGGAATTCTGATACTATCAAGTGTGTTTTATAGATTCATCGGGATAATTTCGATTTCGACCTGGATATATGAATCGTTGGTCGAAGTTTTTAATTCTGATGGAAACATTCTCGTGTAAGCATGTGCGACGTGACAAAAAAGTTTGGACCCACAGTTCACCATACGCGTCTAAATACTTCGCCGGAAACAAGAAATAAAAGATGGTTTCTAATTGAGTACCTCTTAAGCATCATAATTAAATACCCATCACGCTCGCATTCCCGTCAGTAATTTGGATTTATAAGAAGTGGGTCTAACTTTGAAGGAAAAGACGGTGTAACTCACATGAAAATTATATCGAAATAAGTTTGAAATATAGGGGAGGGGGTGTCAACCTCCAGACATTTATGCGTTAACCGACTTTTCACGCCAGTGGTTACTAAAGCGCATGATTCATGATCGAACATATGGAAAGTAAATGAAGATCCCGAATTAGAAATTTAATAATATTATTTATTATAAGCTTGGTTATTAGTGGTATTACAGCATTTCCAATAGAATCAGAATTGGCAATTGTAAATGACAATATTTCTTTCTTACCTAAAAATCTTCAAACCTGGATTAATAAGGTTTACCTGGCTGTGAAAAGCACGAATGACAATTATCCATTTCTAAGTTATGGCACAGATTGGCTTCCTTTTGCACATATTGTAATTGCCGTCGCGTTTATTGGACCTTTGAAAGATCCAGTGAAGAATATTTGGGTAATTCAATTCGGTATGATTTCCTGCATAATGGTTTTTCCATTGGCGCTCATTGCCGGGCCAATCAGAGGAATACCTTTTTATTGGCAATTGATAGATTGTTCTTTTGGCGTGTTCGGCTTCCTTTTATTGTATTTGTTTTATAAAGATATTTTGAATTAGAAAAAGTTTCAGGCTAGGAAACGTCGGCCATTACCTATCAATGGCAGGCCGAAATTGCTTCTTTTCAGATAATTGAAATTTTTTTGTTCAATTTATCTTTTTAAATTGAAGAAATAACCCGGATAACCAAGTCGCCATAGACGGAAAGCCGGGAGCGATGTAAGGGATGGTGAAAAAACCAACGTCTCTGGAAATAACGAACGAGATAGAATCATGAAAAAACAGAGAACTCCAGGAATTCTTTTCAGGGGAATAACCGCGCATTTTCTCAATCGCCGGCATGATCTTTATAGAATCTTTTTAATCTTTGTGGAGTTACTCCCACTTTGTATGCTGCCACCAGCAGCACATCCAAAAACATTTGTTTTAATGTTCCCCTTTTTTCAAATCGTCGGGCAGAGGTGGTGACGGCGGCATTTATCTTTTTAAATTTGCCGACCCGTCTCAGCCTTTTTTGAATTTCCACATCTTCCATGAAAGGAAGCGGATTATACCCTCCTATAGCATGAAAAACGGTTTTCCTCACAAAAATACCCTGGTCTCCATAGGTCAAAAATTCAAAACTTAATTTGCTGCACCAGCTGAAGAATTGCAACAGCGGATGTTCTTTGTCCATTTTGAGGTAAAAACTTCCTCCTATATTGCCGGATTTCTCCATATGTTTTGCAACCGCGGCGTAAGCATTGTGTGGCAAAATGGTATCTGCATGCAGAAAAAGGAGAATATCCCCTTTTGCCAAAGCGGCTCCTTTATTCATTTGCACTGCACGACCTTTGGGAGAAGAAATGAGCTTAACGTCTTTAAAACCTGCAACAATAGCCATGGTCGCATCTGCACTTCCTCCATCTACCACAATGACCTCGAAATTTCCACGGAGGGATTGAAGCTGGGAGAGGGTTTGTGCAATATAATGTTCCTCATTGAGGGCAGGGATTATAACACTGATGGTCATTCCTTGAAGCGATACCATTTGACCAGTATTTTTTTCATCCAGGGTTTAATCTCTTTCACAATACGCTCACGGGCGATGATCTTGTTGATATTTCCTGCCGTGGGGTACGCATAAATCTTCTCCATCAGGTCGCTCAGAGTAAGGCCCGCCACATTGGCAAGTACCAGCTCTTGTGTGATCTCTCCCGCGTGCGGCGCCACCATGCTGCCTCCCAGAATTTTCGCGCTTCCCGCAAAAAAGCGCTTCTTTTCTACAAATAATATCAGCTTGCCATATTCAAAATCATTGGTCACCGCTTTATCTGCCTTGCCAAGACTTATTTCGAGTCTTTCGTAGTTCTTCTTTTTTTCCTTCAGTTTCGCTTCATTCAGGCCAAAAGTCGCCACCTCGGGATCGGTAAAGGTGACCCATGGAAAATGCGCTACGCTGAGCGTCTTTTTTTTAGGAGAAATAAAATTTTTGATGATCAGCGCGTTGTGCATTCCGGCAGCATGAGAAAATTTTAAATTATCTGCGGCGTCTCCTACCACAAAGACATTTTTATTGGAGGTTTGCAGTTTTTCATTGAGAATGATCTTTCCGTTTTTGGTTTTAATCCCGGCCTTATCCAGGTGGAGGGCTTCGAAATTTAATTCCCGACCCAATCCCATAAAGATCGCATTTGCAGGAATGGCTTTATCAAGGCCATTCTTTTGCTTCATAACAGCGGTATCTGCATTTTTAATTTCCTTCACCTCGGTATTAAAATAAAAGGCAATTCCCTCTTCTTGTAATTTTTCAAGCAGTACACCGGAAATTTCCGGATCTTCCTTTTCCAGGATGCAATTTTCCCTCACGACAAAACTTACTTTAGATCCCAGGCGGGAAAAAGCCTGGCCCAGCTCAATACCCACTGGACCTGCCCCTATAAAAACAAAGTTCCGGGGAATGTATTCCACATCAAAAACTGTTTCATTGGTAAAAACAGGAAAATCCTGTGCTCCCTCAATTTTCATCGAGCGTGGAGAGGATCCTGTGGCTATTACAATATTCCTTGCCTTATATGTATTGTCCTGAACTTTTATCTCATTTTTAGAAATAAAAGAAGCTGTACCGAGGGCAATATGCATTCCCTGCTCCCGGAGGTAATCTGGATTTTCATGGGCAAGGATGCTGTTTTGCTTCTCCTGTATGTAATGCTTTACTTTTTTAAAATCTACCTCCCCCTGCAGTTGAGGGCCAAACCGGATGGCAGATCTTCCCTGGTGGATTTGCCCCGCTACATATAGCAAGGCCTTGCTGGGCACACAACCGGTGTGCACGCATTCCCCACCAAAATTGGCTGCTTTTTTGTCTATAAGTAAAACCTTAAACCCCAGCGTTAACATCCCAAGTGCAGCTCCCAACCCTCCGGATCCGGCTCCGATTACGATTAGATCAAATTCATTTTTCCCCATTTTTTACATATTGTTTTGGATAAACTCTGAGCAGTTTTCATTTTGAGGAACTCTTTTTTTACCCGGAATATCAGTGTCATTGCTCCATTCGATCCGGCCGCCATCTACTACGCAAACATTAGACCATCCGGTAATCAGGTATCAATTTGTCCTTGCCAATATTCGATTAGACCAAAGGTTTTTTCCAAACCTTTCCTCCAGCTTGTTCTGTTTTTTACGGACTCACCTTTTCCAAATATCGGTAATTTCTTCGTCTGCGAAAGTTCAGAAATAGCGTTTTATAAATTCAGGTGCGTTGCGTCACCATATCGGATATTCTTTTTGATTGGCACATCATACTTTCGTGAAATATTCCACTCATTCAAATACAGCATAAAATATACCCC